>JAQBNZ010000073.1 GCA_028288285.1 Mucilaginibacter sp. | reverse complement strand
TGTTCAGTAAAAAAGAAGAGTAGGTAAGGGCATCGCGCTCGTAAGCAGCGGTTTGTTCATCGGCAATGTATTCATGTACGGTTTTAATACTGCGCTGTAAAAGGTATACAAACGGGTTAAACCAATTGATCACTTTAAGCACTTCCAGCAGCATAATATCCCATGAATGCTTTTGGCGAATGTGCACCAACTCATGCGCTATAATAGTTTCTGACTGAGATATATTGGCACCAATGAACAGATAGTTAAAAAAAGAGAAAGCGGTGTTGTCGCTTTTTAAATGGATAATCTGGTAGCTATTGTCATTAAGCTTTTGGTTGCCGCGCGATAGTTTAAACAACTGATATAAACGGAACAGGAATATTGTTAAAGCAATAGCAACACCCAATATATATACATATATAAATCCGTCTTGCAGGGTAAATGCAGGTTCCATGGGTGGTGGCGGTGATGGCACAGAATAATGCACCGTTATATTTGTTGGGACAATAGCTACCGGCTCCAGCACTATTGGTTCAACGGGCTTTAAGATACTTAACTGCGTAACAGGCAGTATAAATGATATTACGCAGCTAAACAGCAGGTATATCCTGCTCAGGGTATAATGCGTTTCGTTATTTAAAAACAAGCAATAGCACAAATAAAATACCCCCAGGTAAATATTTGCTTCAACAAGGTAGTGCAGCCAATTCATTGTTTTTTGTTTTTTAGTTTGTTTATCAGTTCGGTCAGTTCGTCTAATTCTTTTATGCCCAGATTTTTATCGTCGGCAATAAATGATACCAGGCTTTTATATGAATTATCAAAGTAGTTATTCATCAACTTATCAAACGTGAACTTTTTATAAGCGTCCTCGGTAATGAGGGGGAAGTAAACATGCGAGTTTCCGTAGGCTTTATGGTCAATAAAACCTTTGCCCTCTAGTACCCTAACCACTGTTGATACCGTATTATAGGCTGGTTTAGGCTCAGGTATCTTCTCCAGGATATCCTTAACTATGGCTTCGTTTAATTGCCATAGTATCTGCATTATCTGCTCTTCGGCTTTTGTGAGTTCTTTAAGTATCATCGCAAACTATTTTTATAGTTTAATAAAGGTAGAACTATTTTTATAGTTTGCAAACTATTTTTATAGTTTTTTATTATGCTAATTATTTTAGGATTATTTTATATTTTAGAGCTCATAATTATCATGTCTATACAACACCAGCTCGCCTTAACTTTTATTAAAAACATTGGCCCTGCAACCGCCAGATTACTGTTAGCACATATAGGAGATGCCGAAACTATTTTTAATACCAACAAGGCAAAATTTATAAAGGTGCCTGGCATAGGCGAGAAGACAATTAATCAGCTGGATTTTGATGAAGGGCTAAGAAAAGCCGAAGCGGAGCTGAAAAACATTGAAAAGAATAACATCGACGTTCTTTTTTATACCGATGCCCGTTTCCCGCGCAGGTTAAAAAACTGCCATGATGCGCCTATACTGTTATATAGTAAAGGGAACGCAAACCTTAATATGCACCGTGTTGTAAGCATAGTAGGCACACGCAATGCTACTGATTATGGCAGGCAGCTTTGCAAACAACTGGTTGAGGAACTAAAGGAATACAACACTTTAATAGTAAGCGGCCTTGCTTTAGGTATTGATGTTGCCGCCCATAAAGAGTGTATAAAATTAGGCGTGCCAACAGTAGGCGTATTAGGCCATGGGTTAGATAAACTATACCCAAGTCAGAACCGCCCGACAGCCGAAAAAATACTGGAGAATGGTGGTTTGTTAACCGAATATCCCTTTGGCACCACTCCGGACAGGCAGCACTTTCCCGAACGTAACCGTATTGTGGCCGGCATGGCCGATGCTACCGTAGTGGTAGAGGCAGGATTGAAAGGCGGGGCGCTGATTACTGCGGAAATTGCTAATTCTTACAATCGTGATGTATTTGCTTTTCCCGGTAGGCTGGGGGATGAATACTCCGAAGGGTGTAATTTCCTGATAAGGAACAATAAAGCCGCTTTATTAACCTGCGTTGCCGACCTGGCCTATAGCCTGGGTTGGGAAAAGAACAGTGATATAAAAGGCGGACCTGAGCAGTTGGTGTTGCCCATTGATCTATCGGCGCAGGAAAGGGCTATATATGATATAATTCAGCAGCACAAAGTGCCTTTGCCTATTGATGACCTATCAATAAAGGCCAATATGCCTGTAAGCCAGTTAGCTATGACCTTACTTGATATGGAGTTGCAGGGCTTTATCCGCTCGTTACCGGGTAAAGCTTATCGTATCAATTAAATTTTAGGATTGTCGTAATAGGTGAGCTTGCCCGAGTCTTCGTAGATCTCCTGCCAGTTATCCAAATCAAACTCTATTAACGCCACAGTACCTGGCGGCACATCTTTTGTAGCGCCACTTAAGGTATATAGGATTTGGCTAACCGCCGGATTGTGACCCACAAGGGCAACGAAGTCCTGATCGTCTGGTAGTTCGTTTATGATCCTCATCAGCGTGGTTTCGCCTGCGTCGTAAATACCCTTGTTGATGGTAGCGGGTGCCAGATTCAAGGTATCTGTAAAAATATTGGCGGTTTGATGAGTACGTAAAGCCGGGCTGGTTACAAATAGCTGTGGTATAATGCCTTTTTCCTGCAGGTGTTGGGCCATTTTTTCGGCACCATGTATGCCTTTTTCTGTTAGCGGACGTTCAAAGTCGGAGTAGCCACTTTCGTGTGTGGCTTTGGCGTGTCGTATCAGTAAAAGTGTTTTCATGGGGCTACAAAGTAAAAAGAGGAACGATGTGCGCTTCTTTTTGTTTTACAATTATAAACGATAGTTTATAAAATTAGTAATTGGTTCTTCCGGAATTTCCTTCATACATTTAAAATGACCAAGCGGGCATTTTTCCAACCCAAATTTTGAGCAGGGACGACACTCCAGATCAATGCCCGCAACTAATACATCTTTAATCATATAAGGTTGTACGCCCAACAACTCGGGTACGGTACCGCCCCAAACAGATACAATGGGTTTGTTAAAAGCTTCGGCAATATGGGTAAGGCCGGTATCAAAACCTATAACGGTAGCAGATTGAGATATCAAAAATACCGACTCATCCAGCGATGTTTTGCCGCACGCATTGTAAACATTCGGGCCTATCGCTGTAGCGATTTCATCGCCATTAGCTTTAACATCATTGCCACCCAGCAAAACAACCGGGTATTTTAACTCCCGGCAAATGCTGATTATTTTATCATTTGGCATACGCTTAGTGAAATGCGTAGCGCCAATTACAAAAGCTACATAATTGTTTTGGTGCGTTGGTGGCAGCAAATCAGTTAATTGATGTTGGGCTTTAATGTAATAATCAATAGGCTGTCCGTCATTTGTAACGCCTAAAAATTTAACTGCCTGCATGTAACGATCAACCAAATGGGTGGGTGGTACCAGCTTTAAATTAAATTTTAAGCTAAGCCATTTGCGTATAGTTTGCTTTTTATAGGTGGATGATTTGATGCCGGTGCGCAGTTTAATAATAGTTGTGCGCAGATTATTGTGCAAATCAATAATATAATCGTAACCCTCGGCCTTTATATCGGCTATTGTATCTGATAATGACGGTTTTAACAGCAGCAGCTTATCAATATAAGGGTTATTATCGTATATGTACTTAAAGGCTGGTTTGGTAATAAAATGCACTTCGGCCCCTGCGAGTTGCTTTTTAAGGCAGCGTACAACAGGTGTTGTATAAATAATATCACCCATTGAGCTAAAGCGGATAACCAGTATTTTCATGGCTATGCCATCTGGCTCTTTATTTTATTGATGATGTTGGTTGAGGAATGCCCTTCAACTAAAGTAATGGTTTTTACCTCGCCGCCGTTGGCTAAAACCTCTTTAGCGCCGGCAATGTTTTCAACCGAATAATCGGCACCTTTAACCAGTATATCAGGCATTATCTGTGTGATCAGGTTCAGCGGGGTGTCTTCTTCAAAAACAACTACAGCATCTATAAAATACATGGTAGCCAGCAGGGCAGCGCGGTTGCTTTGGTCATTAACCGGTCTGTTTTCGCCTTTAAGGCGCTTTACAGAAGCATCAGAATTTAGGCCGATGATTAGTTTATCGCCCAGTTCGGCAGCTTTTGCCATATAAGTAATGTGGCCCAAATGCAGCAGATCGAACACGCCATTCGTAAAAACTATCTTTTTCCCCTCACTTTTCCAATCTTTCACTTTGTTTAAAAGTGTTGGCAGATCGGTTATCTTATTCAATAATGTTTGCTCCAGGTGAGATTGCATGTTGTAAAATTAGTGATTTAAAACAAATCATCCACAGCCTTACAAAGGATATGGCCTACAAGGATGTGCATTTCTTGTATGCGGGCGGTAACGTTTGATGGTATTACTATATTCAGATCGCAAAGTCCGTTCATTTTACCACCATCACGGCCGGATAATCCCAGTGTTTTACAACCGATTTTTGTAGCCGCTTCAAATGCGTTTAAAATTCCCTGACTATTGCCACTGGTGGAGATACCAATGAACAGATCGCCGGGGCGGGCCAGTGCCTCAACCTGGCGCGAAAAAACATGTTCATAACCGTAATCGTTAGCTATAGCAGTTAAAGCCGATGTATCAACCGTTAAGGCAATGCCGGGCAAAGCTTTGCGTTCTTTTACAAATCTGCCGCTTAGTTCTGCCGCTATGTGTTGCGCATCGGCAGCGCTGCCACCATTACCGGCCAATAAAACTTTGTTGCCGTTATTTATAGTAATGGCCATCAGCTCACAAGCCAATTCAATATCAGGAGTTAGCGTGTCAATTACTTTCTGTATTATAAGCTGATGTTCCTTAAGTTCTTCAATAACCATTTAAATAGATGTTGATTTTAAAACAGACTGTTTATTGTAGAGACACAAAATATTGTGTCTTCTGTATAATATTAACCGTTTAAAAATTGCATTGTAGTTTGAGACGCAAAATATTGCGTCTCTACTTTGGCTTTTTCAGTTCAAAAACCTTTTTAATATCATCTAAAGATAAAGCATTTAAGCACATTTCTTTAGTAAGGCCGCCTTTGCGGGCAACATTAACACCAAATTCCATATCATGGAAACCACTATTACGGTGTGCATCGGGGTTAATTGATAGCATTACACCTTTATTTAAAGCGTATTGATGCCAGCGCCAGTCCAGGTCAAGGCGTAAAGGGTTAGCATTTATTTCAATAATCACTTTATTAGCCGCGCAGGCATCAATCACTTTTTTATAATCAATATTATACCCTTTACGGCTCAGCAACAATCTGCCTGTTGGGTGCCCTAAAATGGTAGTGTATGGATTTTCAATAGCTTTTATTAAACGTTCGGTAGCTTTTTCTTCCTGCATTTTAAGGTTGGAGTGTACCGATGCTACAATAAAATCAAACCGCTGCAATATCTCTTCAGGATAATCCAGTGAGCCATCATTCAATATATCCGATTCAATGCCTTTAAAAACATGAAAGCCGTTTAGTTTTTTATTCAGATGATCTATTTCTTCCTGCTGCTGCAGCACCCTTTCAATGCTTAGGCCTTTAGCATAAAAGGCGCTTTTACTGTGGTCGCACATGCCTAAATATTGCAGCTTTAGTTCGTCGCGGCAGTACAGCGCCATTTCTTCCACTGTGTTTACGCCATCGCTCCAGGTGCTGTGGTTATGTAAAGTGCCTTTAAGATTATGGAGAGTGATCAGTGTAGGCAGAGCATTATCAGCAGCCCTGTCAATAAACGTATCGCCTTCACGCAGCTCGGGTTGTATCCAGCTAAGGCCGGCTTTTTTGTATATCAATTCTTCACTTTCGGGCTGTTCAAGCTGGCCGGTTATTCGTTCTAATACTGCCTGTACGTGTTCTTCGCTTCCGGTATTAATAAATAGCTCTTTATAGTATTCACTTTTATCTACACAAATAATATCAACCAGTAAGCCATTCTTTAGTTCACCGCCAATATGGGTGCCGTTTAAAGTAACATTTTGTAATATATCAGATTGTGCCAGTGCATCAAAGGCTACTTGTTGATTAAGGGTGCCTACTATTATTACCAGTTCGCTTATTATCTCGTTTAAACGGCGAAATTCCCCTGCAAAATGTTTCAAAGCTTCCGGGAAAATGCCTTTTATCTCGCCCATTAATAGCTTAGCCTCTTCCTCAATTTGTGCGTAAAGGAATTTGCCATTACCCGCCATCCTGAATTCGATAACTTTTTTGATCTCTTCCTGGGTTTTCAACCCAAAACCTTTAGCCTCAATAAGGCGGTTCTCGTTGCAGGCGTAGTAAAGCTCACCAACATTCTCAATACCCAGGTCTTTCCAAATGATAGCTACTTTTTTTGGGCCAATGCCTTTAATGCCCATCATCTCAACAATGCCTTCGGGCGTATTGGCAAGCATATCCTGTAGCTCGGTCATGGTGCCGGTTTCAAGCAGTTCGGCAATTTTAGTGGCTATGCTTTTACCTATACCGTCAATTTTTTCCAGTTCATCCAGCTTTTTGCCGGCAATAGGGAAGGGCAGCTTATCTACTTTAAAAGCAGCATTGGCTATTGATTTAATTTTAAAAGGGTTTACCTCATGCAGCTCCATCAATTGTGATAGTAAACGTAGCTGACGCGATATGGGTTTGTTCTCCATAATTTAGTTTGGGCGTAAAAGTACAAAAGGCAGGTGTAAAAATGCCTTTTATTTATCATATAACAACAGGATTTTGTGTGTGTTTAACCACAGAGTGCACAAAGGGAAAATTACGAAGTACACAGAGGTTTAATACTTATTAATACTTAGATCGCGTAACTCTGTGATCTTTGTGTTTTAATTTCCAGGACATTCTTTGTGTACTCCGTGGTTAATTTAATTCCCCACAAACAAAAAAAGCCACCCATTACAGGTGGCTTTCCAATCAAAATATTAATAAAACTATTTTATAACAATGTCATAAGGCATACGTGCCTGCGGTGTGCGCATCATTTGGGTTACGCCTTTTATCTGCTCATAAATACGGTAGTTTTCGCCAAGCTCGGCTTTTACAAAATGTGCTTTTACTTCTGATGTTAAACCTTCGCCAAATTTGTTCAGGATGCTTTTTTGCTCGGGGTAGGTTACAATTTTGTAGTCTTTAAGGTTAGCTTTTTTGGCAGCAGATTTTACCGCATCGCTGATATTGCCTAAGCGGTCAACCAGGCCAATTTTTAATGCCTGGGCGCCTGTCCACACACGGCCCTGCCCAATGCTGTTAATATATGCCTGTGTTTTACCGCGCCCGTTGGCTACTGCTTTGGTAAATGTATCGTAACCACGGTTCACACTTTTTTGTAGAATTGCTTTTTCCTCAGGTGTTAACGGGCGGCTAACATCGCCCAGATCAGCATACTTGCCGGTTTTTACACCATCAAAAGTAACGCCCAGCTTATCATTAAACAGTTTTTGCAGGTTAGGCAGCACCGCAAAGATGCCTATTGAGCCTGTTATTGTATTTGGTTCGGCAATAATAGAATCTGCCGCACAGGCTATATAATAACCGCCAGATGCAGCCACATCACCCATAGAAACAATAATGGGTTTTACTTTTTTGGTAAGCACAACTTCCCGCCATATCACATCAGATGCCAGCGAACTGCCACCAGGAGAGTTTACACGCAATACCACGGCCTTTATTTTATCATCCAAACGAACCTTGCGGATAGCTTTAGATATATTTTCAGATCCAATATTGTTATCGTCACCCTCACCACCGGTAATTTCTCCTGATGCATAAATAACGGCAATACGATTTTTTGACGTGTTTACTATATTGTTATCGCTTTTAGAGTTACTCTTGGTGTAATCACCAAGTTCAACGCTATGAATATCCTTCTTTTGGCTAATACCGGTGCGTTGTTTTAATTCGGTTAATATCTCGTCCTTATATTTAAGGCCGTCAACCAGTTTGTATTTCAGGGCATCTTCCGGTTCTTGTATTATGCCGTTGTTAGCCAGGTTAAATAATGAATCTTTATTAATATTACGATTCTTACTAATACCTGTAAGGAAATGATCATACAGCGATCCTAAGTAAGAGGTTACCTGTAGCCTGTTGGCATCGCTCATTTTTGTTAATATCAAAGGTTCAACCGCGCTTTTGTAGGTGCCTACTTTAATTATCTGTGCTTCAATGCCCAGTTTATCCAATGCGCCTTTCAGAAAAGTGACCTCTGAACTAAATCCCTTAAATTCAAAAAATCCTTTTGGGTTAATGTACACTTTATCGGCTACAGAGGCTAAATAATAAAATCCCTGTGTGTAAATTTCTGAATAGGCTATTAAAAACTTGCCCGATTTTTTAAAATCTATAAGCGCGTTACGAATCTCTTCGGTAGTGGCCTGGCCACTCATCATGTAGCTCTCATCTAAAAATATACCTTTGATGTTATCATCTGTTTTGGCCTTTTTAATATTGGCCAGTATATCATTTAAACCAACAGATTTTTCGCCATCAATACCTAAAAAGCCGAAACCGGCAAAAGGATTATTTGGTGTACGCTCTTTAATGTCGTAATTGATTTTTATGTGCAAAAGGGAGTTTGAATCAACCTCAACCGCTTTATCGCTGCTTGCAAAGGCTATAATGCCGGCTATAAAAAAAACAGAGAGGATGCTTACTATGATAATACCAACAATAGTGGCCAGTACAAATTTGAAGAATTGTTTCATTAACTGTTATAAATCTTTTATATATGCAAACTTAGTAATTACACATGGTATAATGTTAAGAGCATCACCCATAATATTTGTTACAACATGATTAATGTTTTTTTATTGTTAGGTAGTAATTTAGGTAACCGCGAATTGTTTTTACAACAGGCTGTACAGCTTATTGAGCAAAATGTTGCGCCGGTAATACAAGCATCCGGCATATATGAAACCCAATCATGGGGGAAAACCGATGAACCAGACTATTTGAACCAGGTTGTGCAGCTAACAACGGAATTACCTGCACAAACGGTATTAGAGAGAATATTAAATATTGAGATTATACTTGGCCGTAAACGCGATGTGAAGTGGGGATCGCGTATAATTGATATAGATATTTTATTTTATGGCGATAAAATTATTAATGAACCAGGGTTGATAGTTCCGCACCCCGAATTACATAACCGCCGTTTTACATTAGAGCCGTTAGCAGAGTTGGCACCTGATTTAATACACCCGGTATTAAAAAAGAGTGTTTTAAGGTTAAAAAAAGAATTAAAAGACAAGTTGATTGTAAAAAAATTATAAATTTGATATTTAACATTGTATAAATGCCAGACTCTTTACCAAACCAGGACCTTGATCTTGCCTTCTTATACGAAATTGCCGATGGAAGTGATGAATTTATTGTAGATTCTATCACCATGTTTTTAGATCAGACCCCGCAGTTGTTGGATACAATAACCAGTGCCATAGCTGCACGTGATTGGGTAACAGCAGCATCAGCATCACACAAGCTTAAACCAAATTTGGGTTTTTTTGGCATGCCTCAAAGCCAGGCCAATATACAGGAGGTTGAAATATGGTGTAAATCCGGAGGACAAAATCCGGATGAGATTACAGCTAAGTTCAATGACATAAAAAAAGTGGTTACCTCCAACTTTGTTCAGCTTGAGAAAATAAAAGCCGACAGAGAAGCTAATTTGTGAGAAGGAGCTTAAAAGCCGAAAGCGAAAAGCTCAAATATATAAAAGAGAAAGAGGCTGTCTCAAAAGTAAAATAGACCATCTGAGAATTGTATAAACGAAAACGGTCTCCATCAGGTATCCGTAGAATTAAAATAAAAAGAGGCTGTTCTCATACTTTTGAGACTGCCTCTTTTTGCAATACAAATATTGTACTAAAGATTTAAAGCTTTCAGCATTATACTTTTAGCTTTAAGCTATTTTTTCCAGCTTAAAGCTGTAGCTTTCCATTATAAGGTTAGCCAAAAGGTTTTTACAGGCCTCATCAACCTTTGCATTAGCAATTTCTTCACTATCAGCATCAATCTCTAAAGAGATATGTTTGCCAATACGTATGTTGTGAATTTCAGATAAGCCCAGGTTTTTCATGCTACCGGTAACAGCCTTTCCTTGTGGGTCAAGGATTTCTTTTTTAGGCATCACATCAATTTCAGCCAGGAACTTTGTCATTTGTAAATTTAAGTTGAATTAAAGAAAGGGTGATATACATTACTATAACCACCGGAACTGCGGCAAATTTAAAAAATAGA
>JAQBNZ010000063.1 GCA_028288285.1 Mucilaginibacter sp. | reverse complement strand
TGTAAGCATCAGGGTTACCCTGGCGCGCGTATTTATCAATCAGCGGGCCACCTGGGTAAGGTAAGCCTAATATCTTACTCGTTTTATCCATCGCTTCGCCTGCAGCATCGTCAAGGGTTTGGCCTATCACTTGCATGTCAAAATAATCGTTAACCAAAACTATTTGCGTATGCCCGCCTGATACGGTAAGACATAAAAACGGAAATACAGGTTTATGGTCACCAATAAAATGGGCCAGAATATGGGCCTGCATATGATTTATATCAATAAGTGGCAGGCTTTTGGCCAGCGCAAATGCCTTAGCAAATGATACACCTACTAAAAGTGAGCCTAAAAGTCCCGGTCCGCGCGTAAAAGCTACTGCATCAATATCATTTTTGTTTACTTTTGCGTTCAATAATGCTTGTTGTACCGCAGGAACAATATTTTGCTGATGAACCCTTGAGGCAAGCTCGGGGACAACGCCTCCGTAAGCTTCGTGAATGGTTTGGTTGGCAATAACATTGCTTAATATCATACCATCAACACAAACAGACGCTGATGTTTCATCACATGAAGATTCGATTCCTAATATTATGGGCATTTTGTTAAATTAAAAGTAAAGTCAAAAAAAGACTTACCTTTTGAGTATAAAATATATTAAGGAAGTAAAACACTTTAAGCATTTTAAGATTTTACTTTTGAACTTAATTAAACCACAAAGTTATTAAAAAAGTATTCAAAATAGCGTTAGGAGTCGTGTTGATAATTTTGTTGCTGGTAAGCGCCTTATTAGTGCTTATTCAGTACGAACCGGTACAAACATGGGCAGCAAAAAAAGCAACCGCTTATTTATCAAAAGAACTTAATACTACTGTAGATATTAAGCGGCTTAAAATTGTACCCTTTTCATCTGTGGTCCTTGAAGGCTTATATATTTTAGATAAACAACAAGACACGCTATTAAGTACTCCAAAGCTCGCTGTTCAACTTACCGGTTTCTCCGTTTTTAACAGCATCAAAAAAAAGGTTATACATTTTGAATCTATCCAGTTGGATAATGGCTCATTCTATCTCAAAAAGCTAAAGGACAGTACCACTAATCTTAAGTTTGTAATTGATTATTTTAACTCAGGCGATACCACTAAAAAGAAAAGCCAACCCTGGACACTAACCTTCCAAAAGATAACCATAAATAACTTTCATTTTAAATACAAGAACAAATTACGCGATACGGTTATAAGCGGCGTAAATTTTGATGATATTGATGTTAGCCATTTTAGCACTATTGTGCATAATATGGACTTAAAAAACCATCTGTTCAAGGCTCGAATAAATGGATTAACCTTACGTGAAAAAAGCGGATTCTTTGTAAAGAACTTTAATAGCAATGCCACTATTGATACTAACCAAATACTGCTTCAAAGCCTGAATATACTAACGCCTAACTCCAACATAAGTAACTTTTTCAGGATGAAGTTTAAATCGTTTAACGATTTAAATAATATAGAGACTAAGGTAAACATGGATGCTGATTTTAAATCGTCGCACCTTTCATCAAAAGATATTGCTTACTTCACCCCCTCGTTAGGTAAAATAAATTTCGAACTGGGTATTGATGGGCGCATACGCGGATTGGTAAATAATTTAAGAGCTACCAACCTTACCATAACAGCCGCGCAGGCCACTTTTATTAAAGGCGATTTTCATTTAACAGGCCTTCCTGATTGGCCTAATACCTTTCTGCAATTAAAGTTTGATCAAATAGCAACCAACAAAAAAGACCTTGATTATTTGTACAGCCATTTTACTGGTAAAAACAACCAGCATGTTCCTGAAATTGTAGATGAGTTTGGAAATATAAACTTTACCGGCAGGTTCACCGGCTTGCAAAACGATTTTGTAGCATTTGGTACATTTAAAACCAAACTGGGCCGCTTTGATCCGGATATTAACCTTAAAATAAACAAAGCCGGTGTACCAAGCTACAGTGGCAAAGTAAAAACATCAAACTTTGATTTGGGTGCATTGCTTGATGATAAGACGCTTGGCCGTGCCACATTATCAGCAAACGTAACGGGCCATGGCGATAACCTTAAAACCCTGGCTATAAAAGGTGATGCCGCGGTTGCTAATATTGATTTTAAAGGGTACAATTATACCAACCTGGTTTTTAACGGCGGCTTTGCCAATAAAACTGCAACCGGGAAAATGACTATAAATGACCCGAATTTAAAGCTTAACCTTACCGGAAGCGTTAACCTTAATCCTACATTACCGGTATATAATATCTTCGGAACCATTAATGCTGCCAGGCTGAATAAGTTAAAACTACTAAAGGATACTATTACCTTTAATACTAAAATTAACACCAATTTTTCTGGTAATAGCCTTGAAAACCTGGACGGGAGAATACTACTTACCAATATACGGGTCCTTAATCCAAGGAACGATTATGTTGTTGATACTTTATCATTAAACGCAAATGGCAAAGGCAACGACAGGACCATTGCTTTAAAATCTGACATTGCCGATGCAAGTATAAAAGGCAGCTTTGACTTGGCTACATTACCTTCTTATTATAAAACTATCGCCAAAAAATACATCCCATCATTAAAAACTGATATAAGCCCACCTAAGCCGCAGAACTTCGATTTTACTCTTACACTTAAAAACCTTGATCCTTTGACAGCCATGTTTATGCCTGATCTTAAGATACCGGAACAGGGAACGTTTGTAGGTAAATTTAACTCGGAAAATAAAACAGCTACATTAAACGGATACATTAAAACCATAAAACTGGGTAAAATAATTTTCCATGATTTTATAGTTGATGAAAGTACCAGCGAGGATCTTTTGGGTTTAAATTTATCTTTAAGCAGAGTTGATTTAACGGATAGCCTATTTATTAAAAACATTAACGTAACTAATTTTTTAAAGAACGATAGTTTAAACTTTAACGTAAAGCTATCTGATAAAGATGCCGCCAACCAACTTGATCTTTACGGGCTGGTTGAATTTGGACGCGACACTACTGCTAAGCTAAAAATATTACCATCTGATGTAGTACTCGAACACGAAAAATGGAAAATACAGGACCAGGTGAGAATTCGTTTATTGGGCGATGGCAAAACCCAGGTATCGGGGTTTGAACTTTCAAATGGAAAACAAAAAGTAAAAGTAAGCGGCCTTATATCTGATAGTCCTGACGATATGCTAAAAGTAACCTTTGAAAAATTTAGCATGGCTACTCTAAACCAGCTTACAAAAACATCAGGGGTATTGCTTAAGGGCTCATTAAATGGTAATGTGCTTTTAAGTTCAATAGTAAAATCGCCGGGAGTGGATGCCAACTTAAGCATCGATTCGTTAATGATGAACAAAACTTTGGTTGGCGATGTAAAAATTAAATCGACCCTTGATAATGCACGTGAAGCAGCCAAAGTTAACCTAAACATTACCAACCAGGGTTTAGAGACAATGAACGTTGCCGGCGTTTATCTACTCGGCAAAAAAGGTGCAGACGACAACCTTGATTTTGATGTAAAGATGGATAAAACAGAGGCCATCATATTTGAGCCATTTACAAAAGGTTTGGTATCAAACCTTAAAGGCACTGTCTCGGCAAACCTCAAACTGTCGGGCAAGCCATCAAGCCCGTCGTTAAACGGCGATCTATCATTAAACAATACAGGGGTTACGGTAAACTATTTAAAAACAACTTACACTGTTAACGATAAATTGAGTGTTACAAACAGCGTTGTTAACATTGATAAAATGGTATTGAAAGATTACAAAGGTGGCAAAGGCGAAGCCAATGGCAAAGTAAACCTGAGCAATATATCAAACCCAACCCTTGATATTACCCTGGATGCCGAGAACCTGATGGCCCTTAACACCACATTTAAAGATAACCATGTTTATTATGGAGTGGCTTATGGTACTGGTAAATTTAGCTTTACCGGGCCTGTGGATAATATGAAAATAGACATTAAAGCCACCACACAAGAAGGAACCATATTTAATATACCGTTAAACTCATCTGTTACTGCTGTTGATTATGATTTTATTCGTTTTGTAAACCATAATGATACTACTAAAAAAATTGTCGACAAAATTCATGCATTTAATGGTGTCACACTTAATTTTGATTTAACTATTGATGAAAAAACAATTGTAAAAATAGCTACCGATTATGGTATTTTAGAGGGAAGCGGTACAGCCAGAAACCTTAAACTGAACATTAATAGTTTGGGGGATTTTGAAATGTTTGGCGACTTTTTAATCACCACCGGTAAATTTGAATTTACAGCCAAAGATTTTATAAGCAAGAATTTTACCGTTAGCCAGGGTGGCACCATACGGTGGACGGGGAACCCATCTAATGCCGAGATAAACCTAAAGGCGCTATACGAAGTACGGACAAATATTGCACCGCTGTATACGGCTGCGGGTTTACAATCACCATTTGGGGCAAAGCAAGTATTAGTACAGGCCGAATTACTGATCACCAAATCATTGTTACATCCAAATATTGATTTTAACTTTAATTTCCCCGTAGAGCCCTCCATTAAGGATGACCTTACCACTTACCTGTCCGACAATAATAACCGCAGCCAGCAGGCTCTAAGCATTATTGTAAGGCGTAGTTTCGCATCAGGCACGGGCAACAACCTAACTAACCAGGTATTAGGTACTGCTGGTGAGGCGGTAAGTGAATTTGCATTTAATAAACTTAACAGCTTTATATCACAATCAAACCTTAAAAACTTTGATTTGAACATTCGTTCTTTTAATGATGCCAGTTTGGGCTTAAGATTTTTTGGTGATCGCCTGCAGCTTAACGGAAACATTTATTCAAATACCGGCACAAGCGATCTGTTTAACAATAAACAAAGTTTACTTAATACCGATTTCAGGACTCTGACTAAAGATTTCGAGATGCAATACCTCATCCGCAAGGACGGAAATCTGCGTGTAAAGTACTCTTACCGCGCATTGAACAGTACCACTTTAAATACCATTACTGATAATTTAATTGTGCAATATGTAAACGGTATTGGATTAGTTTACCAGCGAGATTTTGACACTTTTGGCGAATTTTTAAGAAATATGTTTAGGCAGCCAGGGCGCACGAGGACACCTGTAAACCCAGCACCTACACCTACACCGGCAGTAACTACCAAGCCAGTAGTAACCAGCGGCCCCGATGATGATGAAAAAGACGATTAATGTTCGCGCATTATTGCATGATCCATTTTATCTCTTTTAGTACGTAAGTAAGCTTCGTTATGCGGGTTTGATGCTATCTCTATTGGCAGGTTTTCAACCACTTCTAATCCGTAACCAATAAGCCCGGCACGCTTTTTAGGATTATTAGTTAACAAACGCATTTTTGAGATGCCCAGACTACGCAATATTTGAGCGCCTATCCCGTAATCGCGCTGGTCCATCTGGAAACCCAGTTTAATATTGGCTTCAACGGTATCCAAGCCATTTTCCTGCAGATGGTAAGCTTTTAGCTTATTTATTAGCCCAATGCCACGGCCTTCCTGATTCATATAAACAATTACACCTTTACCTTCTTTGCTGATGATCTCCATTGCCTTATGCAACTGTGGGCCGCAATCACATCGGCATGAGCCAAAAATATCGCCGGTAACACATGAACTATGCACGCGTACCAAAACAGGTTCATCAGGGTTCCATTCGCCTTTTACAAGGGCAAGATGGTTTTCGCCGGTATCAAGCTGCGTATAAGCGATCATATCAAAATCACCCCACTCAGTAGGCATCTTTATTGATACTTCTTTTTTAACTAATGATTCTGTATCTAAACGGTAAGCGATCAGGTCTTTTATGGAAACAATTTTAAGATCAAACTCTTTGGCCATTGCAAGTAGCTCCGGCAAACGGGCCATATCGCCATCCTCCTTCATTATTTCGCATATAACACCTGCAGGTTCAAAACCGGCTAATACCGAAAGATCAATAGCTGCTTCTGTATGCCCTGAACGTCTTAATACTCCTCCATCTTTAGCAATAAGCGGGAAAATATGACCAGGTCTGCCCAAGTCATCAGGCTTTATTGTAGAATCAATTAAAGCCAATATAGTTTTTGAACGATCAGTTGCAGATATACCGGTAGTGCAGCCGTTACCAAGCAAATCAACAGAAACCGTAAAGTTGGTTTCATGCGAAGTGGTATTCCTGCTTACCATTGGTTCAAGTTCAAGCTCTTGCGCACGTTTTTTAGTAATAGGAGCGCAAACTAATCCACGACCATAACGCACCATAAAATTTATGGTTTCTGGCGTAGCATTACGTGCAGCAGTTAAAAAGTCGCCCTCATTCTCACGGTCTTCGTCATCAACAACAATTATGGTTTTACCTGCTTTTATAGCTTCAATTGCTTCCGATATAGTGTTCAGCATTTTTTTTACGTTTGAGGATCAGCTATTGAATTTCACTTTGCTGATATTACAACAAATTTATAGGATAATTAGATGATAAAGGTCGGTATTTTGTAAAACTATACGGCATTAAACCTCTTTACGAAAACGAAGACGCTTAAAGAAGCGTTTATACATTTCAACATCAAACAATGCGGAGTCGGTAGCGGCTTTGTAAGTAAGAAATAATCCGATAGGAAATAACACCGCTATAGCTATCCACGCGCCAATTAATGGTGACAAATTACCCTCCTTGGCAGATTTTTCGCCAATGGTGCCGATAATATAATAAATCAGAAAAAAAACAACCGAAACAACAACCGGCAAGCCTAATCCACCTTTGCGGATAATAGCCCCTAACGGTGCGCCTATCAGAAACAACACAATACATGCTGCAGATAATGTGAACTTTTTCTGATACTCCATTATATACCTGCGAATACTTTTTGTAGTGTCTTTATAGTTGTTGGTACGCAATTTTAATGCATCCTGTATCTGACGCACCTCGCTCGATGCATTATTATATGCATTAATCTTATCGTTTATGGTATGTGTTAGTAAACTATCGGCTGGGATTAACTTTTTAACCGTTTTAGAGTTCTTTGGAATTGTAAAATACTTAATATTAGGTACAATCAACCTATAATTAACGTTTACACTGCTGTCCACGTCTCTGTGTGCCGAATCAATATAATGCTGCAGCTGCCTTAAATTCATCATCATTGAAGCGCTCCTGAATTCATTTTCATTTGTCCTTGTCATTTTAAATTCTGAAAGGTCAAACCGCTGTTCGGTTTCTTTAAAGCGGAAACGGGTTAATCGCTGGCGCTGGTTATAATTCACCTCGCCCGGAGATTCTTCATATCTAACCCCATCCTTTAACTTTAAAATAAGGAAAAGATCATCTTTGGTACGATACATCATTCCCGACTTTGCGAAAGTGACAATATGATTAACATCAATAGCCCCGCGCTGATAAATCATTATATCATGAAGTGTTTGCCCGTCGGGATCTTTTCGTTTAACTCTTATAGTTGTTCTTGGGAAACGGCTGCTGAAAATATTTTCAGGTATCAGATCTGCTGATTTTTGTTTACGGGCATCATACAATAAAGAGTAATATTTTAGATTAGCCACCGGCAGCATATAGTCCGAAAACATAAACGCTGCTATACTTATCACAACAACCACTACCATCATAGGGTACATAGCCCTGCGTAATGATATCCCCGCAGATTTAATGGCTACAAGCTCATAATTTTCACCCAGGCTACCGTAAGTCATAATAGAAGAGAGCAAAACGGACAATGGTAATGCCATTGCAAGGTTTGTAGCCGAATTGTACAGCATCAGTTCAAGTATGATATACCATTCAAACCCTTTGCCTATTAAATCATCAATGTATTTAAATAAAAATAACATCAATAGCACAAACATCACTATCAATAAGGTGACTATAAAAGGCCTTATAAATGATTTAAGTAATAAGAGATGTATTTTTTTCATTAGGGCATTTGTATACACGGAGAAACGGCCACGCATGCAAATAATTGTTATGCACACATTGTTTCATGATACAAAAATAAGGAAATTAATTTTTAAGCGCCCAGCGTACTTATCAGGTAGTCTATCTGGTTATCCCATATCAGCTTACGCTCTGCAATAGTATCTTCAGTGGCAAAATCGGTTATGCTTAAGGCCACATCATTGGTAAGTTCATCCTGGAGAATTTCCATCTCGAAATAGCATTGCGGTTCATCGTCAATCCATTTAAAACGCACCAGTTTATTCTCTTTTATGGCTACCAACTTGGCGGTTTGCTTCTCGCCATCCCATGTAAAAGTGTATATCTGATCCTTTACACTTACATCATCAGCAAACCATTGAGTTAATCCATTTGCTTCGTTAAGGAAGGTGTATAGTATTCTGGGTGAGGATTTTATTTCATACTCAATAGTAAATTTCTTCTTTTCAGACATAAGGGTTTCGGAGTTCAATAGCCATTAAGGTGTAAATGTTAACATTTTTTCTAAAGAAAACGAATTTCTGCTATATTTGCAAACCTTTTTCAGTAACCATGAAAATATATCCGGCGGGGTAGCTCAGATGGTTAGAGCGTAGGATTCATAACCCTAAGG
>JAQBNZ010000052.1 GCA_028288285.1 Mucilaginibacter sp. | reverse complement strand
ACATCAAGCTAAAATCGCTTAAGGATAAAGAATACCTGGAGAATAACTTTATTATTATGTGTACCCGCAAAGGTGTTATCAAAAAAACATCTTTAGAGGCATATTCCCGTCCGCGTGCTAATGGTATAAATGCTATTAACATTAATGAGGGCGACTCATTATTAGAAGCTACTTTAACCACAGGCAGCAGCGAAATTGTGATGGCACTGCAATCTGGCCGTGCAATACGCTTTAACGAATCAACTGTAAGACCAATGGGCCGTACAGCAACAGGAGTAAGGGGTATAAGCCTTGATAGCGATAATGACGAGGTTGTAGGTATGATCAGTATTGATGATAAAGAAACCACTGTACTTGTTGTATCAGAAAAAGGTTATGGTAAACGTACCGATATTGATGACTATAGGGTAACTAATCGTGGCGGTAAGGGTGTAAAAACGCTTAACATTACTGACAAAACCGGAAAACTTGTTGCCATAAAAGGTGTTACTGATAAAGAGGATCTGATGATCATTAACAAATCAGGTATCATCATCCGTATTGCTATTAGTGAATTGCGTACTATGGGCCGTGCTACACAAGGTGTAAAACTAATTACACTTAAAGGTAATGACGAGATTGCATCGGTTGCAAAAATTGAGCATGATGACGAAGAGGAATTAGATGAAGCGATTGTTGCAGAGGCTATTGAAGATAAAGCAATTGCCGAAGCTACAGATGCTGATATTGAAGCCGGTACTGATATGGAACTTCCTATCCATCCGGATACTGAAATTGATACTGATGGAGCAGGGGAGAAACCTGCCGACGAGGGCGATATAACAGAAGAATAATTAATGAAGCATAGCCGTAAAATAGGGTTATTAGTTTTAGCGTTGTTTACTACATCTTTTGCTTTTGCACAAACAGAAGCACTTAAGGTTGTAGTAAACAACCTTGCTTTTTATAAGCAAAAAAACGATCTTAAGTTTTTAGCTAATGCAAAAAAATCTGCAGATAGCTTAATTATCACCCGGTCTGATTCATCAGACATTGAGAAGAATATATACAGGCTTATTGTTAACTCAAGTATTCTGTATACCGATTCATTGAACAAGCTCAACCAACCCGAAGGCTTCCTTGACCAAACGGCCAGTTTGTTTGATAAAATGTCTACTAAACAAAAGGCATACCAATACCAATCAGAATTAGATTACTCCAGGCGTTGCCTTACTAATGCTTATATACGTAAGGGATTCTTCTTTACCCGTAATGGCGATTTTGCTAAAGCTGCAGCCTCATTTCAGCAAGCAAAAAGGTACTCACCAGATTTTAAGCCAATTAATTCTTATATCGCTTTTGCAAGCAATAAACAGGGTAAACTGCAAGATGCTGTAATATACTATGGCAATTTAATTAAAACTGATAGCACAAAGATTGAATATCTGGAGGCTGCTGCATCTGTATATAAATCAATGGGCGATACTGTAAAAGCGTTACAGGTAATAAAAAAGGGAAGAAAACTGCTTCCGGCTGATAAGCAATTATTGCAGGATGAGGCAAACATTTACAATAACAAAAGAGACTATAAATTGTTAGAACCTTTATTGGGCGAGCTGATTGACAACAACAGCAACAATGCCGAAGTTACATTTGTAGCAGCAAATTGCTATGATCATTTAAACGAATACGATAAAGCAGAATCTTTATACCTGCGTACAATTGAACTAAACGGGGCGGCTTATGAGCCGGTACTGAATTTAGGGTTGTTATATTTTAAAAAGAGCACTTTAAAAAATAATGACAACGGTAAAAACATAACAAGCGCTATTTTATGGCTCGAAAAGGCGAACGAGATGTTGCCTGGTGATAGAAAATGCCTTGAACTTTTGCAATTAGCTTATACTAAAACAGGTAATCAGAACCAGCTGAACAGAGTTAATAATAAATTAGAACAGTTAACCAATTAAAACTATAAACATCAGCGCAAATTGCTGATGTTAACACTATTACCACTAAAAACAAACCACTAATGAAAATCAAATTTTTGATGACGGGTCTATTAGGCTTGATGACCGCAACCACCTTTGCACAAAAAGGAGAGTTGAGCAACGCGCAAAGTAACTATGATAAGTATGAAGCATTCAAATCGGCTCAGCCGGCATTAGCCATGCCAAGCCTGAACGCCGCAAAAACAGCTATTGATAAAGCTGCTACTAATGAAAAAACAGCCACATTGCCACAAACTTATGCCTTAAAAAGCGCTATATATGCTTCGTATGCACTTACTGATACAGTGCCAACAACATCATTGCCTTTATTTAATGCTGCTAATGATGCTTTAAAAAAAGCAAAAGAAACCGATACTAAAGGCGAGTTTAAAAAGCTGACTGATAATGCTTTTATTGTTTTAGCAAATTATCAATTAAACAAAGGGGTTAAAGAATACCAAACAGGTAAATTCGAGGATGCATATAAATCATTTGATTATTACCGTCAATCTGCACCTGAAGATACTACAGCTATTTACTATACCGGCCTTGCAGCTTTAAATGCAAAAAACTACGCTGCCGCAGCTACTAACTACAGCAAACTCGTAACCACTAAATATTCAGGCGCTGAGCGTATTTATGGCGACTTGACATCTATTTACCTGATGAATAAGGACACAGCAAGCGCTTTAAAAACAGTTACTGAAGGTTTGGCAAAATTCCCTGCCAATTCTGATCTTAGAAGAAATGAAATTGCTATGAGTTTGCAGTTAGGTAAATCAAAAGAATTACTTGACAGAACATTAGCTGCTATTGCTGCCAATCCAAAAAACAAAGATCTTTATTACTCTGCCGGATTGGTTTATATGATAAATGGTGATAAAGAAGGAGAAGAAGCTTTAAAAACAAAAGATGTAGCTGCAAAGAATGCCTTGTTATTGAAAAAATCACAAGATTTTACGAAAGCTGCAGAAATGTACAAAAAAGCTATAGAAGTAGATCCAAATTACTTTGAAGCCAACATGAGCATGGGTTACGTAGTTATTAGCCCTGCAATTGATATATATAATGCTGCAGCTAAACTGCCTGCTTCAAGACAAAAAGAATATGATGCAGCAATGGCAAAAGCAAAAGCACAATTTGAAATCGCCAAACCATATTTGCTTAAAGCTGTTGAGCTTAATCCAAAATCGTCCGATGCATTAAACAATTTGCTTACTTATTACAAAGGAAAGCAAGATGCTGTTAATATTGCTAAAATCAATAAACAGATAGCAGATCTTAAATAGGAGATATTATAAGCCCACATGTAACAATGTGGGCTTTAATGCCAATTATTACTTAACATAATGTTAATTATGAGAAAAATTTATAATGGTGAGATAAAAAACTAAATGAGAAAGTTCTCTAAATATAATACAAGTAATACAAGGGATTTTTACTCTAAATAGTCAAATTAAAAGAAATACATTTTGTTGTGGACAATAAAAACAATGTTTAAGACAACTAAAAGCTTAAAAAGTGCCATTAAACTACATTAAATGTCGGTAATTTTAATGTAATCAATTAGGTTAAGAAAATATCAATCTTAAAACTTGCAAAGTTCATAAACTTATTTAAATGAAAACACCAATGGCACCGACAAAGAAAACGTGCGCAGAACAAAATATCCTTAGCGCATATAACATATTCTCAAAAATATTTCGTCGCAGTGATTATAATTTATGCCTTATTTACTAAAATGTTAAAAAATTACCTAATACTGTAAAATAAGACATAAAATACAAAATTTTTCCAGATTTACACTTTAGCTTGGCTATAATTATTTTATTAGAGCTTCAATAATTATTAATTTATGCACATAAAGAAAAGCACCCACACTCTTTATTAACTTAAGATTCGTAAATGTATTTTAAATGAAAAAACTAATGGCAAACCGACAAAGAAAACGTGCGCAGAACATTATAAGATGTTTTAAAAATGTCGCTATTCTACATTTAATCCATTTAGAGGAGCAGAAAATTAATAAAATCAGAAAAAACATTGAATATACTGAGCCACCTCGTTTTCTTACTTATGAACAGGGAAAGCTTAAAGTATTAGATGGCATTTCTAAAAATCAGTTGTTAAAGTTTGAATTAGAACAGTTAATGGCACGTATTAATACAGCCCAAATCTCCTGTAAGGAGTATAATAATCATTTAGATCTGTTGCTTACTCAAATGCATATCATTAGCATTTAATAGCTAAAAAACGTTATGTTAAATAGTACACAGCTTTAACATAAGGCCGATGGCGGTTTAATTAAAATCACTTTTTAAATTTAATAAAAAGCCCGGCACACATTAACATTATGTTATGTGGCCGGGCTTTTTCAATCAAACTGATTATTGAGGTACTTTTTTAGAAGTATCTCTTGTTGTTGTATCTTTTTTTGTGGTGTCAGTTGGTGTGGTGGTGGTGGGTGTTGTCGTTGTAGCGGAAGAATCAGTTCTGGTTTTTGTACTGTCTGCACCACTACCGCCAGCTGCTTTTTCTGAACCACAACCCATTGATATTGAACCGATAATAGTCGCGACTAAGGCGAAACTTAAAATGTGCTTTTTCATAGATATTAATTTAATATTTGATATTCAATGTATTAATTATTAATTACACTTATAACGACATATGACATAAGTTGTTTTGTAGCGATAGTAAGTATTGCAAAGTTTGTTCCAAAAAGTGTAGCAATATCACAATAATGACACATAAACTAAATTTATATCCTCATTAAAAATAACCAATATTTTTCTGATATTTAACGATGATGGCAGTATCCGAGAATACTTTAAAATGGCTAATGCGCCTCTACCCTCCCCTTTTTTTTCAGCGGATTTGGGTTAAGGAATTCAGCAAAGGCTTTAAAGGTGTAAAAGTAAAGATCAATAAAAGCCTGCTTAACAGAAATTATAACGGCTCAATATTTGGAGGAACAATTTTCGCTGCTGCTGATCCATTCTTTCCTATCTTGTTTAATCAAATATTAATCTTAAACGGAAAAAAAAATTTTAAAATATGGTCTAAATCATCTAAAGTTGATTTTTTAAAGCCTGCATTAACCAACCTCTTTTTTGAAATAATGCTAACTGATGCAGATATTGAATATGCATTAGAAACGTTAACTATTGCCGGAAAGTATGAAGGGCGATTTCCTATTGATATTTATAATAAGGATGGCGATATATGTGTGTCCTTTCAAAACGAAGTATATATTCGCGACCTGAATTTTGTTAAAACATTGATATAAACCATGCCCGTATTTATGAACGATGCTGCCTTTATTAAAAAGGGATTCCATATCTCAACAGATAAAACTTTATTAAACTTTGATGTAATATATAATTACCTGGCAAATGATTCTTACTGGGCTAAGGAGATGCCCCGTGAAAAACTTAAAACAGCTATAGACAACTCTCTATGTTTTGGAATATATAAAAGTAATGAGCAGGCTGGTTTTGCACGTGTAGTAACAGATAAAGCAACATTTGCTTATATATGTGATGTTTTTGTATTACCGGTTTACAGGGGAGTTGGTTTATCAAAATGGCTGGTGCAAACTATTTTGGCATTTCCGGAGTTAGAGGGTTTACGCCGATGGTCATTAGCAACCCTGGATGCACAAGGTTTATATAGCCAGTTTGGGTTTACACAAATAAACAACCCGGAAAGATGGATGCAAATTTACACGCCTTATCTAAAGGATTAAAGGAGATCAATTAATGAACTTAAGAAGACAGATTTTAGAAGGCGAAGGTGTATCACTCGATTTTAAAAAAACTATAACCAGTTGTGAGAAAATAGCAAAAACAATGGTGTCGTTCGCTAATAACATTGGCGGCAGGCTGCTTATTGGGGTACTGGATGATGGCACCATAAAAGGCGTAAAATCTGAAGACGAAGAACGCTATATGATCACTAAAGCGGCTCACTTTTTTACCCGACCTGCCCTTGAGCCTATTTTTGAAGAGGTTTATTATGATGACAAACTTGTATTGGTTGTAGACATTCCTGAAAGCACGGATAAGCCGCATTACGCTTTGGCAGAAGATGGAAAATGGTGGGTTTATATAAGAGTGAAAGATAAAAGTGTACTGGCCAGTAAAATTGTGGTAGATGTACTTAAACAAGCTGCAAGTAACCAGGGTGTTTTAATTGAATACTCATCAAAAGAAAAGGCCTTATTGGAGCATTTGGATAAAACTGAACGGATTAATGTAAAGCAATTTTGCGAGTTATTGAACATAGGCCGGAGGCGTGCGCAACGTATTTTAGTAAGCCTGGTGCTTACAGGTGTTATCCGGGTGCATACCACCGAAAAGGAAGAGTTTTACACAGCCTCCTGATTTAACAGGCTTTTAATCCCAGTTTAATAAGGTATTCATTACTTTTGCCGCCCCTTTGCATTATGAAACATACCTACCTAAAATACAAACCTTACTATCATGACAGTTTAAAGCTGGCCATACCGGTTGTAATATCACAATTGGGCCATACACTTGTACAAATATCTGATACCGTTATTATAGGTCATTTTGCAGGTACCACAGCTTTGGCGGCAGTATCATTAGTAAGTAGTATTTTTTTAGTGCCTATGGTTATAGGTATGGGCATAAGCTACGGTATTACACCGCTTATTGCACAGCATAATGGCCGCGAAAATTATTCGGAATGTGGTAAATTATTGTCAAACAGCTTATTTCTAAACCTTCTTTCGGGCATTGTCCTTTTTAGTTTAGTTTATTTCGGGGTTATATTTTTCATTGATAAACTTCATCAGTCGCCCCTGGTAGTTGAAGAAGCAAAGCCATTTCTTTTTTTATTGAGCCTTTCTATTATCCCCCTACTCATATTCAACACATTTAAACAGTTTGCCGAAGGATTGGGCTTTACCAAGCAGGCTATGCAAATAACCATCTGGGGTAACGTTTTAAATATCATCATAGGAATTATTTTTGTAAAGGGCATGTTTGGTATACAGCCAATGGGAATACGCGGTGTGGGTTACAGTACACTTATTGATCGGGTACTGATGGCAGCTGCTATGGCAATCTTTGTTTTTCGCTCTCCTGATTTTAAAAAATATTTAAAAGATTTTGCCCTTAAAAATATTGACCGCATCCGCGGATTGCAGATCCTAAAGATAGGCGCCCCGGTTGCCATGCAATATACTTTTGAGGTGAGCGCTTTTGGCGGTGCTGCAATTATTATTGGTAGCATTGGTATGGTGGAACAAGCGGCCCATCAGGTGGCTATTAGTTTGGCTGCCATGACCTATATGATGGCCAGCGGTATATCTGCAGCAGCAGCTATCAGGTCTGGTAACTATTTTGGCTCGGGTAGTCACAGGCAGTTGCGGCTCTCGGCTATATCTAATTACCATATTGTTATTGTATTTATGAGCATTACTGCTATGGTATTTACCCTATGCAATCATTTGCTACCATGGATATATACATCAGATAAGAATGTGATAAGCATTGCAGAACAGCTACTTATAATTGCTGCTTTCTTCCAGTTGTTTGATGGTACACAAGTGGTAGGCTTAGGCATACTGCGTGGCATGGGCGACGTGAACGTGCCTACATTGATAACTTTTATATCCTATTGGATCATCGGTTTACCTATTGGTTATCTATTGGGTATCCACCTGCATTTGGGAGTTATGGGTGTTTGGTACGGACTGGTATGCGGCTTAATGTCGGCATCTATAATGTTATTCCTGCGTTTTCAGGTGATTAGTAAAAGGCATCAAAATGCAATGCCGCGGCAGGTGGTTTAAAAGTATAGATCATTCGCTATACGGTAAGTGTTGCAATGCGCCTCAACAATGTCTTTAATATCCGGCGAATAACCGCCGCCCATGCTAACCTGTACTGGTATTTGCCTTTGTTGGCATTGCTCCAGAACAAATCGGTCGCGCTGTTTACAGCCATCTTTAGTTAGGGCAAGTTTTCCTAATTTATCTGATGCCAGTATATCTACCCCGGCTAAATAAAATATAAAATCGGGCTTATGCTTATCTATCAAACCCGGTAAGGTGTCTTTAAGCAGCTTTAAATATTCTACATCTTCAATGGCATCCGGCAAAGGTATGTCCAGGTCTGACCGCTCTTTCCGGAAAGGAAAATTCTTATCGCCATGCATCGAGAAAGTGAACACGCGGCTTTTATTCTCAAAGATTTGCGCAGTTCCGTTTCCCTGATGCACATCTAAATCAATTATTAAGATAGATGATGCTAATTCTTTATTTAACAAATAATTAGCAGCTATAGCCTGATCGTTCAGCATGCAAAAACCTTCACCCCAATTAGTGCCTGCATGGTGGGTTCCGCCGGCTACATTAAACGCCACACCATGTTCAAATGCATAATGGCAACCATCAATTGTGCCTTTAGCAATCCTTACTTCCCGCTCAATCAGTTGCGCTGATAAGGGGAAGCCAATGCGGCGTTGTTCTTTAGGAGGCAATGTAAGGTCACGTAACTGATGCCAATAGGCTGTATCATGAGTAAGCAAGATAACGTCTTCTTCTAGCAAGGTGGGCGAGAAAATATTTTCCTGGGATATTATCCCTTCATGTAATAACTGTGCCGGTATCAGCTCATATTTCAACATCGGGAAACGATGCCCGGCTGGCAGCGGGTGGGCAAATATGGGGTCATAAGCAATCTTAAGCATGGCTATAAGGCAAATATCTCACCAACGTGCTTTTTAATATTTACGCATATATTGTCAATCGGCAGATCATTCGCGTCAATACCAAACGGGTCCTCAATTTCCTCGGCTATTAACTCTATACTGGCAAACACAAACAGTATAAATCCTATTACCGGCATTATAAAATACTTTAATTCAAATGCCCATGTAAATGGCAGGGTAATTATATAAGTAAATATAAACTTCTTAATAAATACGCTGTAAGAGAACGGTATGGGTGTGTTTTTAATACGCTCACATGCCCCACAAATATCTGTAAAAGAAGTAATTTCAGCGGTTATACTAACTAATTGTTCAGGATTTATCTGCCCTGCTTTATTTAATCGGTAAACTTCTTTAATTATGGCTGATGCTACCTGGTTAGGTACATGTTTATTAGGATCTATAGTAATGAAGGTTTGTTCTTCGGATTCGTACACGCCACGTAGGAAATTTTTTAAGGTCCTTGCATAAAGCGGTATGGCGTAATTGAAAAAAGCGGCCGACTCATCATCAACCAAATGTTTTAGCTTAATGGCCAGATTGCGGCTATTATTGGTTAAGCTGCCCCACATCTTACGCCCCTCCCACCAGCGGTCGTACGCGGAGTTGATACGGAACGCCAACAATAAAGAGAATACAAAGCCAATGGTTTGATGAATAAATATGACCTTTTTAAGTATGCTGGTTTCAGACACATGCCAAACATCAAGCAGTAAAAAGGTAACAATACCGGCATAAACAGCTACCGATAGTATCAATGGAAAAAGCTTACTTAAGGTATCAGCCTTACTTACCTTAAAAATAAAAGAGAACCACAACTTTGGATTGTAATAAATCATAATATTAATTTACGACTGTTAAAGCTTTTGTCATTTGTTCTGCTGCTTTGTAAACGTCACTAAAGGTATTGTATAATGGCACCGGACTCAATCTGATCACATCAGGCTCGCGCCAGTCGCCAATAACGCCGTTATCAGCAAGATAATTGAATATGGCTTTAGCGTTTCTTTTGCAAACTACCGATAGCTGGCAGCCGCGTGCAGCCGGATCCGTTGGTGTAATTATCCTATAAACATCTTCGCCACTTGCTTTATTTACTTCACCTATTAAGTATTCCAGGTAGCCCGTTAGTAATTCACTTTTAATACGCAAAGGTTGCAAGCCACCTGCTTTTTCAAAAATATCAAGCGATGCTTTATGCAGTGCCATGAGCATTATTGGGCTGGTACTCACATTCCAGCCTTCTGCCCCACTTTCTGGCTGAAAGCCTGGCGCCATTAAAAAGCGCTTGTCATGACGATAACCCCACCAGCCGGCAAACCTGTTTAAAGTGCTATCAGCAAAATGTTTTTCATGTACAAAAACACCGCCTATACCTCCAGGACCGGAGTTTATGTACTTATATGAGCACCAGCACGCGAAATCAATGCCCCAGGCGTGCAATTTTACCGGAACGTTACCTGCGGCATGCGCCAGATCAAAACCGGCATACACGCCCGCTTTATGCGCTGCTTCGGCAATGGCTTCCAAGTCAAAGAATTGCCCTGTATAATAATTTATCCCGCTGAACAATACTAAAGCCAGCTCATCGGCATTATCTTCTATTTGTTTAACTATGTCGGCAGTGCGTAAAGTACTTTCACCGTTACGTGGTGATACTTCAATAATTGCATCTTTAGGATCAAAGCCATGAAACTTAACCTGACTTTCAACAGCATACTGGTCTGATGGAAAAGCACCTGCCTCCATCAATATTTTAAAACGTTTATTATTTGGTTTATAAAAGCTTACCATTAATAAGTGAAGGTTTACTGTAAGTGAATTCATCACTGTAACTTCCGCTGATTTAGCACCCAATATTTCAGATAGCGGACCGATAAGCTTTTTGTGGTAGCTTAACCATGGGTCATTTCCCTGAAACCAGCCTTCCACTGCATTATCCTCCCAGGCGCTCAACTGATCTTGTATATAAACCTTAGCCGACCGGGGTTGCAGGCCCAGTGAGTTGCCACATAAGTAAATGGCATCTGTGCCATTGTGTTTAGGTATCAAAAACTCATCTCGGAAACTTCTTAAAGCATCCTGCTCATCCAGCTTAATTGCAAATTCTAAGGTGTTTTGGTAATTCATTAGCCAATATTACAAAAAACAGATTTCTCCCCGCTTAATTAATTAACCACAAAGGCCACATAGATGCTGATCTGTGTGGCCTTGTGAAAAGTCATTACTCTCTCTGTGGTTAAATAACGTCTTAAAGAGCAATATTGCCATGTTTGCCCTCGTCATATTGCTTTCCGTTTACTACAGCCTTAAGCAAATTAAACAATACCACCATACTGCTACTGCTGCTATCCCAATATTCCGCATCGGTAGGCTGAACTTTTAACAGGGTTAGTTTTGGATCATTCAATCCTTTAGGAAAGAAAGCCTGTACAAACGGGCTCCACAATTCCTTCATTTTCGCCTTATCATCAACCAATGATGCTTCTGCAACTATACTTAAATAAGTTTGATTGTTGGGGTCTGAATAAGTAAGCGATACGGTGTTCTCTACAGAAATCTCGCTTGCTTTGTGTGAGCACTCATTGGTAAAAAACCAGATATTGCCCTCCTCGTCAATATCTGCTGTGCCCATTGGTCTGCTACTAAACCCTTCTTCGGGGCTATAGGTGGTTAGCATGGCTATTTTCACCTCTTTAACTTTATCACGTAGATATTTCAGTGATTCTGTTTTTGACCAGTCGTTCATAGTTGTAGTATTTATCTATTTTATAAACCATCAACACAATTATTTGTTGGGCTTACTCACATAAATATTTCCTTTTACATAGAAACGATAAGGCAGCAAAGCGTCTTCACCTGCATAATCAACCCCTATTCGCGGGCCTGCTGCAACTTCTGCATCAGGGAAAGTTAATCCGCGATCTTCTATCCAAATGGTATCACTTAGCATGCTTAAGGCATTTATTTTGCGGGATATACCCAACGCTTTAGCTACAGAACCGGGGCCTTTGGTAATATTAGGCTTAACCGTTTCCATATTACGACGGAGCATCATAATATCCAAACCATGGGTGGGTTGTATGGCCCTTATTAAAATGGCATGCGGCTGACCTTCAACAGATGTTACAATATTGAACATTTCATGAATGCCATAGCAAAGGTAAACGTATGATACGCCACCCTGCATATACATGGTTTGGGTGCGGGGCGTTACCTTGCCACCAAATGAGTGCGATGCTCTGTCAATTATACCTGCATACGCCTCTGTTTCAACAATATAACCGCCAGTAGTTTCATTATTAATTGAAGTAAAAAGGTACTTGCCAATTAGATCTCGGCTTATGGCAACAACATCCGGATTATGATAATATACTTCAGGTAATTTCATTATTTATAGGATATCTGCCAATAATTTATTGATCTCATCGGCCTTATTAAACACCATAATATGAGTGCCGTCTTTGATAATTGCCGTTGGATCTTTTATGTTTTTACATGGAAACATCATGTCGTTATCGCCAATGACATGATAAAGGTTTAAAAACTCTACATTGTTTTTCCAGTAGAGCGCTGCCTGCATAGCCCATTTTATAAACACGGGCGATGAATTGCTTAACATACTTTTAAAAAGCCGCAAATCATCCGGACTCATATTGCCGAATACAGGCCTTATCAGGAAACCTACATGGGTCATTAGTTTGCTTGGTATGACTTTGTAAACAGGCAAACTGCGGAAGTACTTAAAATACCAGGGGGCTTCACTATCAGTTTTAATGCTCGATATCAGGATCACTTTATCCAGCTTCACTTGTTTTGCAATCTCAACAGAAATCATTCCACCTAAAGAAACACCAATTACAATTGATTTTTCGCTTATACTGTACTGATTAATAATTTTTTGAGAGTAAGTTGTTAAAGTATCTATTGAATTTGGTATAAGCCAGTCAACAAGCACAATTTCGTATCCCGCAGGCAAAACAATGTTCTTAAAGAGCCTGGAATCAGCCCCTAAACCAGAGATCAAATAAACTTTACTCATTAAAAGTTGATCAGCTTTATGATCTGTTTAAGATACCTGGCATCTGTTTCATCAAACTCATTCAGTTCTGAGCTATCTACATCCAGCACGCCCACTACCTCATTATTATGAAACAATGGAATAACAATCTCTGACCGGGATAATGAACTGCAGGCTATATGGCCGGGGAATTCTTCTACATTAGGTACAATCAATGTTTCTGCCCGCTGCCATGCCGAGCCGCAAACGCCCTTACCTTTAGCAATACGGGTACAGGCAACAGGTCCCTGAAAGGGGCCCAGTACCAGTTCATTATCTTTCACAAGGTAAAAGCCTACCCAAAACCATTTAAATTGCTCTTTTAAAGCGGCGCAGGTGTTAGCCAGATTAGCTACCAGATCAGTTTCGCCATACAACAAAGCCTCAATCTGAGGAATTAATGATTGATATTGCTCTTCCTTATTTACTGAAGCTGTTATTTTTAAATCTTCCGCCATGAAGCAAAAGTAACAATGTAGTGTTGAAACTAAATAAGCTAAATATCATATTTAATATTTTATTTCGCAGTAAATGATCGTCAGCCTCACCATAGTACGTTACCGTAAGGTGTTTGTGCCGTTTGCCTTACTGGCTATGGCGGTACATCGCCTGCCTATGATGCTGCAGGAGGGCTGTACTTTTTGGAAACTATTAGGCAGCGGCCGTAACGGCACTTTTGACCTGCAGCCCGATTGGCAGCAATGGGGCCTGCTTGCTGTTTGGGATGACCGCGACGATTATGAGCGCTTTGCCGAAAGATCATTCGTGGCCAATTGGTGGAAGTTGTTAAGCACCGAAACCTGGACAGTACTGTGCCAGCCCATGCAAAGCCACGGCAAGTGGAATGGCAAAGAGCCTTTTGGCAAACCAAACAATATAATCGACTACGGCCCAATAGCGGTGCTAACACGTGCTACTATAAAAATGACCAGACTGAGAAACTTTTGGTCGCATGTTGATGAGGTAGCCAATTTAATGGCAGGAGCGCCGGGATACATTACCTCAATTGGTGTAGGCGAAGCGCCGGTTTACCGACAGGCTACTTTCTCTGTTTGGGAAAATGTGGAGCAAATGAAAGCCTTTGCTTATGGCAGTAAACAACATGCCGAAGTAATTAAAAAAACACGCAGCGAAGGCTGGTACAGCGAAGAGCTTTTTGCCCGTTTCCGGATCATTGAAAGCACCGGCACATTATATGGAAAAGACCCTTTAAGGGGATTGATAAAATAGAATTTACAACATGAGAATTATTGCAGAACTCCCCCATCCGGAATTTAAAATATCCATTTTAAACATGAACTCGAAGTTCATCATTAAGATAGAAAAAGGCGCTTTGGAGCAAACTTATAAACTGCCCGAAATGGACCTGACTGACGGCGTTAACAGCGTTTTTGAATTGCTTGATGAAGCATTTTTAAAAACTGTTTCGGTCCGTTTTGCTGATATGCTAAAAGATTTCAAAGAGAGCTATTACAGGTATAATTATTAAATATAACTTATTGATAATTAATTATTTATCTATTGTAGATATACATAACAAAATTATATTTGGTAAAATAGGTCTTAAATAATTGTATTTTGAAGCTAAATACCCTACTTACTAAATAACTTGTTTAAGTTAATACCATAACTACTTGATAAATAAATATGTTATGTGTTGTGAAAAATTTAAATTTGGCGACCTAAAACACAAAATAAATGGGAGGTTAAGCCGGTAAAAGGTCGCAAAACCAAAATCCGGAGCGTTTTTTTGAATTGTCAGAAATGCAGGAATCGTCAGTATTTTCAGGTGTTTTATATTCTTTAAAAACCTTCTCTCCTGTTTTATAATCAATTGGTTTTTTAAAGACAGGGCCTTTAAAAGCGAAGGTATGGAACTCGCCATTCTCGCCGCAAACATCCACATCAGCCGGTAAATTATTTATAAGATTTTGGTCTATCTCCTTCCCCACTATTTCTTCCAAACGCTCCTGAACGCAGGCTATTACGGTGCCAAATCCGAGGGATAAAAATTCGTTAATTAACTCTCGTGTATCGCGCTTCCAAAGCGGGTAAATTCCGGCCATTCCTACCTCTGCCAAACGGGCATCGCGGTAGCTTTTAAGGTCCTCCAAAAAGATGTCACCAAAGATGGAATGAGTAATGCCTTCGTTTTTAAAATGAGCTAAATGTTTGCCCATCACTTCATCATATTCTGCCATGCCGGGCATCTCCGGCAGGCGTATCTGGTAAAGCGGTATACCAATACTTTCGGCCTGTTGTATCAATAATTCAGTACGCACGCCATGCATAGATATCCGGTCGGCAGTATCATTTATTGTGGTGACCAGGTATCGAATATCCAGTTCGGGATTTTTTAAACTATGGTATAAAGCCAGCGCGCTGTCCTTGCCGCCGCTCCAGTTAAAAATACAAGGGATCATACTAAATTAATGAGTTTTGAATTAGTGAATTAGCGATTTGAAATGTGGCGCGAGTAATTTAGGCCATCAGTTCATCAACAAGCATAGGTACTCCTATTGTGGCTTTAAAAGGCATTTCAACAATGCGTTTATTACCTACAGTAGGAATGTTGGGGTCGATAATATATTTGGTTACATCGCGTGGTACATAATTGATTAACCCTGCTGCCGGGTATACTGCAAGCGAAGTGCCTACCAATATGAATAAATCAGCTTCAGAACAAATACCAGCCGCCTTTTCAATCATCGGCACTGCTTCGCCAAACCAAACTACATGGGCACGTAGCTGTGAACCCAATTCGCAGGTCTCTCCCATTTTTATTTCCCAACCGTTAATTGGATAAGTAAGATTGGCTTTAATGCTTGATTGCGACCGGGTAATAATGCCATGCAAATGCACCACTTTGGTTGAACCGGCGCGCTCGTGCAGGTCGTCAATGTTCTGGGTGATAACAGTAACATCGTATTTTTCTTGCAGCGCGGCCAGTGCATAATGCGCGGCGTTAGGTTCAGCTTCTAATACCGATTTACGTCGTTGGTTATAAAAGTCCTGTACCAGTTCGGGATTACGCTGCCAGGCCTCTGGTGTAGCAACTTCTTCAATGTTATATCCCTCCCATAGTCCATCGCTGTCCCTGAAAGTTTTTAAGCCACTCTCCGCGCTTATTCCGGCCCCGGTAAGTATTACTACTCTCTTCATATGCAAATGCCCTAAAATGCAATAAAAAAAAGCGGTTGAGCCAAAGGCAAAACCGCTTTTAATTTTAATATCAGAATTTACAAAGCCAGTTGTTTCCTGGTTTGCAAAGCAGTGTACTTGCTTTTAGCTAATTCAAAGCCACCAAAAAGTATAGCTCCGAACAAAATATCGCCTAAAACCATATTCTGCTCAAACGGGATGGCATTAAATAATGACTGACCATAACCTGCTAAGGTATGTGGGTATAATGTACCGTATAACCAAGGCAGATCCATAACTAACCAGTGTACAGCAATGCCGGCTAATGAAGCCGCAGCTACGTTTAATACGTTCACTTTTTTAATGAATGTACCTATTAGCACCATTATAGCAAAGCAACTATACACCCATATAGAACCGCTGTAAAAAATTACCCACTTTGAAGTGTACAGATAATTGATAAAAATATCGCTCACAAACAAAGCGGTAAGCGGTACTAAATAAGCTTTCCATTTATCGGTAAAGTATGCGCCGCCAAATAAGGCTATGGCACCTATTGGTGTAAAATTGCTTAATACCGGGTATTTGTAACTCACAAAACGCATTGCCATTGCAGCAATAATCATTAAAACAAGTACAATGTTACGAGTGTTGGTTTTTTGTATTGACATAATTTAGAATGTAACGCAAATTTATTGATAATACACTGTAATATAAAATGCTATTTATTAACCAAAACAATAGCCCCAGGGTTAATGCCGGTTGTTATTGAATACTCCTTTTTGCCGTTTTTATCAAAAGCAAAAAGCTCACCGTTTGATGCGTAATCTTTAGCATCGGTAACAAACACTTCGCCGGTTGTGCTGTCATAGGTTATGCTATACGGTGTTTTTATCACTGTACCATCAGTAATAAAGTTTGCTTTGGCTACAGTTTGAGTTTTAGCATTGTAAACCAAAACCTTCTTATCTGATGTTAAAAAGTAAGCAAAGTCACCGTCGACTATTATTGCGGTACCGTAGGCACCAACCAGCGTTGTGCTTTGTGTTTTTACTGCATCTGTATTATTATCTATGATTGTCATGCCGGGTAAAATTGAAGCATAATCGCCGGTTGATAGCACATAAACATTGCCATAGCTATCTGCAGCCATACTTACAGGGTTGGCTATAACTTGTATCTTTTTAGTTTCGGTTAAGGTGTTTAAATCAATAACAGACACTGTTTTATCAGGGTTACCGAAACTTAATCCGCCAGAATTTGCAACATATAATTTTCCGTTAGATACAACCATCTGCTCGGGGTTGCGGCCTACGGTTATGTATTTTTCAATTGCCAAAGTTGTGGTATCCATTACTGCTACTGTACCATCATAAGATGATATATAGGCTTTATTTTTATTGAATACAATATACCGAGGCTGACGGGCAACGGCACCGTTGAACAATTTTACCTGCTTGATAGATTTTACTGTTTTGGCACTAACCACCTCTACTGTGCTTGAAACGTTTACTACGATATACATTTTTGAGCCATATATTTTAGCATCATTACCGGTATCGCCCAGTTTGGTTCCGTTTGCTGCACTGAACATATCTGAAGTTGTGCTTTTTGTAGTGTAATCATAAAAGCTTAACGTACTGTTATTAGCATTAAAATTACCCTGGTTAAGCACATATATCCCGCTTGTTGCTACACGTGCATCAACTACTATCTTCTTGTCCTTTTGACAAGATGCCAGTACAGAAAGTATCGCGACGGCGGATAATAGATTTTTGAGTTTAAATTGTTTCATAGTTTGTATATTAAATTGTTATTTGAATTGATAAACGATATGAGCGCCCCGGCATAGGGAAACTCCGGATGATTGAATAGTTTTTATTAAAAAGGTTATTTACTTCAACCGAGGCCGTAACCGGAAGTTTACCGGTGATGAAATTGCACACTGCTGATGCATCACTTATAGAGTAACCCGGTACATAATAATCTGGTACATTGTTGCCGGTATAATACCTTGATGACGACAGAATATGATTGTAATAAATACCCAATTGCTTATAGTTTACGCCCGCATTTAATGCCAATGTGTTTTTAGGGGTATAAGGTATTTGATTTTGATAGGTTGATGATGTAGGGTCGCTTACATCTGTTGCCTGCTGATAGGTGTAGTTTGCACTAAGCAATCCGCGCCAGCCATTTTGTTGTTTGGTTTGGGTTTTTAATCCAACGTCAACCCCTTTAATATCAACCTTGCCAATGTTACTGAATGAAAATATAGCCGGGTTTTTATTAGGCACGGCCAGTATTTTATTACTTACAGTATTATAATAGGCATCTGTAGTTAATGTTATGTATTCCAGTAAGTTATTAAAATTTTTAGTCCAGGTAATACCCATATCATATTGCTTTACAAACTCTGGTTTTATAGTACGCGGAACAATGGCGTAAAAGTAAAGCTCATCTAAAGTAGGCGCGCGGAATATGTTTTTATAAAAAGCCCTGATCTGTAAATTGCTGTTATCAAATGGTTTTAAAGTAACCATTAATGTTGGTGATAATACTGAACGCGATTTTGAAGCCACTCCTTTTTTCACCATTTCGTTTAAATTGGTTTGTAAGAGATTTCCCTGCAACTGCCACCTGCCTTTTGTAAAGTTAGTAGCCAAAACATTTAATAACGTGAATCTTGACGGGTAGGCATAGTTATAAATATCGGCATCCATTTTCAGGTAGGATGCATCGGCAGCGTATGATACTTCCCAGTCCGGAGTGAGGTGATAAGCCAGCGCAACCGACTGGTAAACCTCCTTTTGATTATAGTGCTGATCTAAGCCACCCTGCTGGTTTAAAAACTCGGGATCAAGGTAGCGGGTTTTTAACTGGGATAGTTTAGTGTTTATTAATAAGCGGATGCTACTTTGCCAGGTGTGCTCATAAGTTGCTTGGGCAAAAATATCGTTGTTCTCTAAACGCTGACTGGCATACGGGTTATAAAATATGACAGCCCCGGGCAACCCACGTTTGGAGTTATAGTAATTAACATGAATGTTGAACTTATTGCTATCGCTTTTTGCCCAGTACAAGGCGGCATCTGCTTGTAACGATCTTACATCACCATTTCTGCGGATGGCCAGGGTATCAGAACCGTCACCATCTACCTTGTATTTATATCTGCCGTTAGCATATACATAATTAGCGTTAGCTATAAATGACCATCGCTTACTAATACTTTGTTGCCATTGCAGGTATGGGTTTACTAACCCGAACGAACCACCCTTCACTCCCGCCTGTATCTGATAAGGCTTTTGCAAGGTTAATGCAGGCTGTATGGTTTTAATGCTCAAAACACTTGCCGATGCAAATGAACGTGCAGGCTGTAGCAGATTTTCAGACTGGCCATTGTACACGGCAATTTCCTGTACGTTGTTAAGGTTAAATTTACTTAGGTCTATTTGCCCGTTTTGCGCATCGTTTAGTTGCACACCATCAAACAAAACCGCGGTATGGTTTGCACCCAGGCTGCGTACAGATATGGTTTTTAAGCCTCCAATGCCGCCATAATCTTTAATATTTACTCCTGAGAAGTTTCGTACAGCATCGGCAACATTAAAAGCGCTGTACCGGGCAAAATCTTTATTAGTAATCTGCTGTGTGGGTGTAAGCGTTTGAACTTTGGGTACTGTGGTTGCTTTAACGGTAACTTCTTTAAGCTTTTTGGTGGTATCGCTTTGTGCTAATGTTTTATAGCTGATGAGTTGCAGGCACGTAAGCACAAGTACACAGCTTATGACGGGTAACGAATTGCTTAAAATAATTGAACTTTTGTGCCTCATGCTAATTGTTATAAATAAATAGCTAATGAGGGGAAAATACAGGAATGGAAATACACTGCTTACAGAAGAGCATTCACATCCAAGCTTCAATCCCCGAAAGCTATGAATAATATTATGCTGAGGCAGGTATTCTGACTTGCTCCCCTTGGTCTTGTCTTCCCATTCCCATATTGGAACAGTGACTTTTTGAATAGACCTTGGTTAATAGAGCTTACAGCTGCGGGACAGTTATGGATTTACACCATATTCCCTTTTAATTTTGTTATAGAATGTTCCATAACAAAAACCTAAAGCAGTGCAAATGTACTACAAGTATTAACAATCACAAGTAACATTGTATATTTAGGCAAATGAAAATATTATACAGCCTTATCCTTTCAATATTGATTACATCTGCGAAAGCACAACAGCCTGATACAGTATTCCTAAAAAATATGCTACAATCGCACCCGGAACTATTTAGTGGAATACTAAATCACCCTACCCAAAACGAAGTGCAGATATTATACACACAGATAGATCGTGATGCAAAAAATGCACCTCACTTTCGGTCTTTTAGTTATCGGCTTAACCCTAAAAGATACTTCTACCCGGCCAGTACGGTTAAGTTGCCAACAGTTATTTTCGCGCTTGAAAAGCTAAACGAGCTAAAAACTAAAGGTTTAAGTAAGTATAGTAAAATGCTTACTGACAGCAGTTTTACAAGTCAAACTAAAGTGCTTAGTGATTCTTCCTCAGAGAACGGTTTTCCATCAATTGAAAATTATATCAAGAAGATTTTATTGGTTAGTGATAACGATGCTTATAATCGCTTGTATGAATTTGTGGGTCGCGAGGAGCTTAACCAAAAGCTTAAAAAGTATGAGTTAAGTAACACCCGGATTATTGGCAGATTAGCTATCGGCGATGGTGGCGAAAGTGCACGGCACACCAACTCAATTGATTTTTATAACAACGATAAATTGGTTTATCATAAACCGGCTTTATATGATGCAGGCAATTATTCTATGCAGTTGGATAACATGATACAAGGTAAAGGATACCTGGATAAAGACGATAAACTGGTTATGCAACCTTTTGATTTTAGGGAAAAGAATGTTTATCCTATTGCAGACCAGCAAATAGTTTTGAAACGCCTGCTATTTCCGGAAGTGTTTGTCCAACAACAACGCTTTAATTTAAAGCCTGATGATTATCAATTCATTTACCTGTACATGAGTATGTTTCCTAACGAGAGTGCTAAACCTACGTATAATCGTCCTGAATATTTCCCTGCTTTTTGCAAATTCCTGTTTTATGGAGGTGATAGCACGGCCGTAATTAATCCGGATATAAGGATATTTAATAAACCCGGCGATTCTTATGGCTATGATATAGACAATGCCTACATAGTAGATTTTAAGAATAAGGTTGAATTTATGATCACTGCCGTTGTGCAATCAAACGAGGATGATATTTATAATGACAATAAATATGAATACGCTACAGTGTGCCTGCCCTTTCTTAAAAACATAGGGCAAGTGATCTATCAATATGAGCTAAACCGACCTAAAAAACATCTGCCAGATTTAACTAAATTTAAATTTACTTACCATAAGAGAAAATAAAATCCGTTAAAAGCAAACCTGCCGCTTATTTAGCTGTTTATTTTAAAAATATAAATTATGACAACAGCAGCAGTACAACATAGATGGCGGGAAGGTGTTACTGACCAAGAAGACAACATTAATCTTTCACAAGCCGAGCGTATCATTTCAGTAGCCAGCGGAGTTAAATTGGCATTGTCGGGTTTTAAAGGGATTTTCAAGAGCCCTTTTAGCAGCATTATTAAATTGGGTGCAGGTGGCTATTTGTTAAACCGCGGCCTTACAGGGCATTGCGAGCTTTATACACGCATGGGCCGTAATTCTACCGAGCCGGTTAACGTTAACATCCGTTCATCATTCATAATTAATAAGCCACGCCAGCAGGTATATGAGTTTTGGCGCAAGCTGGATAATCTGCCACTATTTATGAAACACCTGGAAAGTGTAGAGGTATTTGACGATATACGCTCGCACTGGGTTTTAAAATTGCCTACCGGTGTAGCCAAAATAAGCTGGGATGCAGAAATTGTTAAAGACGAGCCCGGTTATAGTATTGGCTGGAGCTCGTTACCTAATTCAATGATAGATAATGCCGGCAAAGTACGCTTTCAGGATAGCCCGGAAGGTGACGGCACATTGGTAGATATTGTTATCTCCTATCGCCCGCCTGCAGGTGGTTTTGGTGGTGGCATTGCCTACGTATTAAACCCTGTATTTAAAAACATGGTAGATAACGATGTGCGCAACTTTAAACAATACATGGATATTGAAGACAGGGATGCTAATTATAATGCACAACAACAACAACCTGTTGGCATTATAATAGAGGAAACAATTATTGATGACGTGCCCGAGCAAAATAGTGATCAGGATGAACAATCGCCCTATAGTACTGACAGAGGGCAACAACCTCCTGCAGACGGAAGAGGAATTTTATAAACAACAAAGGCCCCGAAAAACGGGGCCTTTGTTTATAAAGAATGTGTGATTCTTATTTCACAGCGTCAATGATCGCTTTAAAAGCATCTGGTAACCTTATATCACCTTTTGTATTTCTTTAAATAATCGTTTTTTATCTTCTTCAGCAAGCTTTGTGTAATCATCTTTATCTATGATAACAATTTCATTTTCAAAGCTTTTCAATTCTTTAGCTATAACTTTGAAATACCCTTGTTCCTCCAAGCCTTTTTTTTCTAAATCTAACCGAGCCGAACAAATAAAATTAATCTCAGGGCAATATTTAACTAATCGCGATGCTAAATTTATGCAAGGTCCAATAAAATCTTGACTGCCATCTGCTTCTAACAACCTATATATTGTACCTTGAGCAATTCCAAATTTAATTGTTTTAGGCAAATCTCCAATAGGAATATCGTCGTATAACTTTTCATTTACTTTTTCAAAGAAAGTTTGCAAGTTCCATAGCCTGTTTAATAAGTCTAATTTGAAATCTTTAGATATTTTATTTTCACTATCCTCCCAAATATATAGCATTCCATCGCCTAAAAATTTACGGAGCGAAGGTTTTAGATTAAGTGATTCTAAGTCTTCTGGTTCAGCGGTCCAATAATCAACACCGCCATATATAGTTATTTCTACACATTCAATAATTTGATTTATGTATTTTGTAATATATGACTGTAAATCTGGCTTATTAAAAAAATTAGTAAAACCAGAAATATCAAATATAAGTGCTAATCCTGTGGTTGGTCTATCAGCAGCTTCAAAACCTTGAAATTTATCTTTCTCATACTTTTTAATTATTTCATTCATTGTTAATATGGTTTGGCATTTTAAAAATAACATTTATATAGCGAATGCTTGTTTATAATTTACGAAAACAACAAAGGCCCCGAAAAACGGAGCCTTTGTTGTTTATTATATAAAGAATGTGTGATTCTTATTTCACAGCGTCAATAATTGCTTTAAAAGCATCAGGGTGGTTCATTGCTAAATCAGCTAATACCTTACGGTTTAAGCCTATTTCTTTAGCAGCTAATTTACCTATTAACTGTGAGTAAGAGATACCATGCTGACGAGCGCCTGCATTGATACGTTGTATCCACAATGCTCTGAATTCTCTTTTTTTGGTTTTACGGTCACGGTATGCATACTGTAAACCTTTTTCAACTGTGTTTTTTGCAACGGTATAAACCTTGCTTCTTGAACCCCAATAACCTTTGGCGAGGTTCATGATCCTTTTCCGGCGTCTTCTCGACGCGACTGCGTTAACTGAACGTGGCATTTTGTTTTGTTTTTGGTAGTGAGTGTTCCTTTCGGAAGCTTCTGTACTCTAATACCTGGTTAAAAAATTAATTAATTACTTGCCTATACAAAGCATACGTTTTACGTTACCCATGTCTGCATTAGATACTAAGCTGGTGTGACTAAGGTTACGCTTACGTTTTGTTGACATCTTGGTTAAGATGTGGCTTTTGTATGCGTTTTTTCTGGCAATTTTACCGGTCCCAGTAAGCTTGAAACGCTTTTTAGCACTGGAATTGGTTTTCATTTTTGGCATAACTCTATTTATATATATGTAAATTATTCTAAGTTCAGATATGAGATTTGAGACGAGATATGAGAAAATCTCAAATCTAATATCTAACCTCTCATATCTATTTTTTTAATGCCTTTGGTGCAACGGTTAAAAACATCCGTTTTCCTTCAAGCTTTGGTAATTGCTCTACTTTACCAACGTCTTCTAATGCCTGTGCAAAACGCAACAGTAATATCTCGCCCTGCTCTTTGTAAACAATTGCACGCCCTTTAAAGTGAACGTAAGCTCTTACTTTTTCGCCGGTCTCTAAAAACTTGGTAGCATGTTTCAATTTAAAGTCAAAATCATGGTCATCAGTATTAGGCCCAAAGCGGATCTCTTTAATTACTGTTTGCTTGGCATTGCTTTTTATCTCTTTAAGCTTTTTCTTTTGCTCGTATATAAACTTATTATAATCAGTTACTTTACAAACGGGAGGATTAGCGTTTGGAGATATTTCAACCAGGTCAAGATCCTGCTCTTGCGCTATAGCTAATGCATCTCTTAATGAGAATACACCTTGCTCAACGTTATCGCCTACAAGTCGCACTTCTTGTGCCCTAATGAACTGGTTAATGTTATGTTCGGCTTCTTTTTTCTTAAAAGGGAGCCTTGGTCCTCTATTGAAAGGTTTGTTTAAAGCCAAGTTATACTGTTATTTCTTTAATTATTTGTTGTTTAAATTCTTCAATGCTCATACTTCCCAAATCGCCCTGCCCATGTTTCCTTACAGAGACCATCTCTTCGGCGGCCTCTTTTTCACCCACAATCAGCATATAAGGGATCTTTTTAACTTCAGCGTCGCGGATTTTTCGTCCTATCTTCTCATCCCTGAAGTCAATCAGCCCGCAAATATCGGAATCTTTTAACACATCAGAAAGTTTTTTTGCATAATCTTCATATTTTTCCGATATGGGAAGAATAATAAATTGCTCCGGAGATAACCAAAGTGGAAAATTACCGGCACAATGTTCAATTAATACGGCAACAAAGCGTTCTAATGATCCAAATGGTGCCCTGTGTATCATCACCGGGCGATGTTTTTGGTTGTCGCTGCCTGTGTATTCCAGTTCAAAACGTTCCGGCAGGTTATAATCTACCTGTATTGTTCCTAACTGCCACTTTCTGCCTAAGGCGTCCTTCACCATAAAGTCAAGCTTAGGGCCGTAAAACGCGGCTTCGCCATATTCAACTACAGTACGTAAACCTTTTTCATCTGCAGCTTCTATAATTGCTGACTCCGCCAGGGCCCAGTTTTCGTCTGTACCAATGTACTTTGTTTTGTTATTAGGATCGCGCAGGGAAACCTGTGCAGTGTAATCGTCAAAGCCTAAAGCGCCAAAAACATATAATACCAGGTCAATTACTTTTTTAAACTCCTCTTTAACCTGATCTGGACGGCAAAACAAGTGGGCGTCATCCTGAGTAAAGCCACGTACACGGGTTAAGCCATGCAGTTCGCCGCTTTGCTCATAACGGTAAACAGTACCAAACTCTGCCAAACGAACCGGAAGATCTTTATAAGAACGTGGTTTTGTTTTATATATCTCGCAGTGATGCGGGCAGTTCATTGGTTTTAAAAAGAACTCCTCTCCCTCCTGCGGGGTTTTTATAGGCTGGAATGAATCCGCGCCATATTTTTCATAGTGACCAGAAGTTATATATAGGTTTTTATGACCAATGTGCGGTGTAATTACCTGCTCGTAACCTGATTTTACCTGGGCTTTTTGCAGGAAATTGGTAAGGCGCTCGCGTAGTGCAGTACCTTTAGGTAACCATAGCGGTAAACCCATACCCACTTTTTCAGAAAAAGCAAATAGTTCAAGTTCCTTACCTAATTTACGGTGATCGCGTTTTTTAGCTTCCTCTATCAGGTGCAGGTAATCTGTTAGTTCACTTGCCTTAGGGAAAGTTACACCATAAATACGTGTAAGCTGTTTGCGGCTCTCGTCGCCACGCCAGTATGCACCGGCAACACTCATCAGCTTTACAGCTTTTACAAAACCAGTGTTTGGGATATGCGGCCCACGGCACAAATCGGTAAAGTTACCTTGTGTATAAAAAGTAATGCTGCCATCAGGCAGATCCTTTATCAGGTCAAGCTTGTACTCATCCCCTTTCTCGGTAAAATATTCAATAGCATCGGCTTTGCTAACCGGTTTGCGAATGTATTCGCTTTTGGTTTTAGCCAGCTCAATAACTTTGTCCTCAATTTTCTTGAAGTCATCAGAAGAAAAATCACGGTCGCCAAAGTCAACATCGTAATAAAAGCCAGTTTCAATAGCCGGGCCAATACCAAATTTGGTACCAGGATACAAAGCCTCTAAAGCCTCGGCCAGCAAGTGGGCTGATGAGTGCCAATAGGTTGATTTACCCTTTGCATCATTCCAGGTTAATAATTTAACTGCTGAATCTTCTTCAATAGGGCGGCTTGCATCCCAAACCTCGCCATTAACTTCGGCAGCCAATACGTTACGTGCTAAACCTTCGGAAATGGACAATGCTATCTGCATGGAAGTGATCCCTTTGTCGTACTCACGAACGGAACCATCAGGAAGTGTAATACTAATCATCTACAACTATGATTTAAATTTTAATAAATAAGTGAATTATAACGATCAAATAATACCTGATCTGTATTTAATGCAAAAATAGGATTTTAAGTTATAGCAGAAAGTAAATTATGCTTTTGCGTTGACTGCTGGTTATAGTGCGTCATTGCGAGGTGTGAAGCAATCGTAGATAGAAAAGTGTGCTACAAGCATGTGAAGATTGCTTCGTACCGCGATGCCGTTGTTGGTGTTGTCACCAACAACCCGCCATGCAT
>JAQBNZ010000049.1 GCA_028288285.1 Mucilaginibacter sp. | reverse complement strand
GAGCCCACATTACGTATAATATCGGCACTAACAATAAATATGCCCGACCCAATCATGGAGCCTGCTACCAGCATAGTACCATCGAGCAAGCCCAGCTCGTGTTTCATTTTTGGTTGACCTGTTTTTTTTTCCATAAGTTACATAGGGGTTAAAAGTCCTAAACTATTCAAAAAACTTTATAATTGACAGGCTATTGTAAAGAAAATAAATTTACTATTTTGCATCCACCAATTAACCATACCTGTACCTAAACAATACTAACTGTACTAACTACTAAACCAAATTTGTGAACATGGATTTTTTAAACAATTACTTAATTTACCTTATCCCGGTATTTGGCCTTATTGGAATAGCCGTAATGGCTGTTAAGGCTGCCTGGGTAACCAAACAAGATGCCGGCGATGGCGATATGACGCAGCTGGCCGGGTACATTGCCGATGGGGCAATGGCCTTTTTACGTGCTGAATGGAAAGTGCTGGGCGGCTTTGTGGTAGTTGCAGGAATTTTACTGGCCTGGTCAGGTACAACGGTGGCTACATCAAGCCCGGTTATTGCCATTTCATTTCTAATAGGAGCGTTTTTATCCGCCTTTGCGGGTTTCCTAGGCATGCGTATTGCTACTAAAGCAAACGTGCGTACCACACAAGCTGCGCGGACCAGCTTGGCCAAAGCATTAAAAGTTTCCTTTACCGGTGGTACGGTAATGGGCTTGGGTGTTGCCGGTTTAGCCATTATTGGTTTAGGCTCCCTGTTTATTGTTTTTTATCAATATTATGTTGTTAATGTTGCAGGCGGTACTGTTAATGGTGAAGCTATGGCTAAAGCGCTCGATGTTTTAGCTGGCTTTTCATTAGGTGCCGAATCAATAGCGCTGTTTGCCCGTGTAGGCGGTGGTATCTATACCAAAGCTGCCGATGTAGGCGCCGACCTTGTAGGTAAGGTTGAAGCAGGTATCCCCGAGGATGATGTGCGCAACCCCGCCACCATTGCCGATAACGTAGGTGATAATGTGGGCGACGTTGCAGGTATGGGTGCCGATTTATTTGGATCATACGTAGCCACGATGCTGGCTACCATGGTGTTAGGTCGCGAATTAGTTGGACAAGACGGTAAAACATTACATGATAACTTTGGAGGTATTGCTCCCATATTATTACCTATGGTAATTGCCGGTTTAGGATTGATATTTTCGATCGTTGGCGCATCCTTTGTGAAAATTAAAAATGAAACCGATAGTGTACAAAAAGCGCTGAACATTGGTAACTGGGCATCAATTATATTAACTGCCATTGCTACTTATTTTGTAGTACAGTGGATGCTACCAGAGGGTAGTTTTCGTATGCTACGGGACATTGATGCGGGTGGTGTATTAAAAACAAGTGCCATGGAATTTACCAAGAACGGTGTTTTTATGTCGATAGTTGTTGGGCTGATAGTAGGTACTTTAATGTCAATCATTACAGAATATTATACCGCCATGGGTAAACGTCCGGTACTGAGCATTATTCGCCAGTCGTCAACCGGGCATGCTACCAATATCATCGGTGGTTTAGCCGTGGGTATGGAATCAACCGTGCTGCCTATTTTGGTTTTGGCATCAGGCATTTATGGTTCATATCATTTTGCCGGTTTATATGGTGTATCTATCGCGGCAGCAGGTATGATGGCCACCACAGCCATGCAATTAGCTATTGATGCTTTTGGCCCTATTGCTGATAATGCCGGTGGTATTGCCGAAATGAGTCGCCTGCCTGAGGAAGTACGTCATCGTACAGATAATCTGGATGCCGTAGGTAACACTACAGCAGCCACAGGCAAGGGTTTTGCCATTGCATCAGCAGCGTTGACCTCACTGGCCCTGTTTGCGGCTTTTGTGGGTGTGGCAGGTATTGAGCATATTGATATTTACAAGGCCGATGTACTGGCCGGATTATTCGTGGGCGGTATGATACCCTTCATATTTTCGGCATTGTGTATTTCGGCAGTGGGCCGTGCAGCTATGGCCATGGTTGAGGAAGTACGGCGTCAGTTTAGGGAGATACCAGGCATTATGGAATACAAAGCCAAGCCTGAGTACGAAAAATGCGTGGCCATATCAACCAAAGCTTCTATCCGCGAAATGGTTGCCCCGGGTTTGATAGCCCTGATCACGCCTATTATTATTGGTTTCGCGTTCGGTCCAGAGGTATTGGGTGGTTTGCTGGCCGGTGTTACCGTATCGGGTGTGTTGATGGGAATTTTCCAGAGCAATGCCGGTGGTGCATGGGACAATGCTAAAAAGTCATTTGAAAAAGGTGTGGAGATCAATGGCGAGATCCATTACAAAAAATCAGAACCACATAAAGCATCTGTAACAGGTGATACTGTAGGCGATCCATTCAAGGATACTTCAGGTCCGTCAATGAATATTTTGATCAAGCTGATGTCTATCGTTTCATTGGTTATTGCGCCGCATTTAAACGCGCACCTGATTCCGCCAACAGCGTTGAAACATGAGGTTAAAAAAGAAGTAAAAGTACAGGCTCTGGCTTCGCCGGTAGTTAAGATTGAAAAGAAGGCTTAATTGTGATATAGTTTTATGTAGGAAGCCGCCTGTAAGGGCGGCTTTTTTTGTTTGGGGGTGAGCTCGATAATGTTCTGTGGCTGTCATGCTGAGCTCCGTCGAAGCATGGTGGGCAGGCACCTTTACGCACGATCCTTCGACGGAGCTCAGGAGGGCAGGCCTTTTTTCTATGGAAGATTGCTTCGTCGTTCCTCCTTGCAATGACATGTTGTTCGCTTTTAATTATTAAAAACGCCGAAAAATGGCGCCCCATCTCCGTTATAGATTTTCACCGGTGAAATAGTTTTACATTTTTTATCGCCCCAGCCAACACATAATTCCGCTCAAAAAACAAAGTGTTGCCAAAACACTCCGTTTTGACTGATTTAACTAAAAATGAGAAGCTTACATCATTATTGTACAAAATACAATAATCTATAGAATTAGTGGTTTTTTCAAACTATTATTTGGATTTTCGACCTCTATCTTTGGTTACATTCTGCGCTTTATCTTTTCAATAAATTTAAGTACGTTTGGGGCAATGTGAATTTTAAATTTTTACACTGATCTTATTATTTTAAAATGAAATTATTTATTAAGAAACCTATTCAACAATTGATGGCCGCCACGGTTGAGACGGAGAAATCGTTGAAAAGAACCTTAGGCGTTGGATCGCTTATAGCGCTGGGGATCGGTGCCATTATCGGGTCTGGTATTTTTGTGCGTACAGCTGCTGCCGCAGGTGAACACGCCGGTCCGGCCGTTACCATTTCCTTTTTAATTGCAGCCGCCGGTTGCGCGCTGGCCGGTTTATGCTATGCCGAATTTGCCAGTATGATACCTATCGCAGGATCGGCCTATACTTACTCTTATGCCACCATGGGCGAATTTATTGCCTGGATTATAGGATGGGATTTGGTATTGGAGTACGCCCTGGGCGCGGCGACGGTTTCAATAGGCTGGGCGCAGTATTTCAACGAGTTTTTACACTCATTTTTTAATGTACATATCCCCTATCAGTGGGCACACTCCTTTTTTGAAACCTCTAACACCACTACGGGCATGTATGCCGCCGAGGTAGGTACAAGGGGGATAGTTAATTTACCGGCTATACTGATCATATTCCTGCTTACGCTGTTATTGATACGTGGTATGGCAGAATCAGCTATCGTAAACAATGTTATCGTTATTGTTAAGGTAGCCATTGTATTGCTGATCATTGGTTTAGGCTGGCACTATATTAACCCTGCTTTCCATACCCCTTATATGATCCCTGCCAATGCCGGCACGGTTAAGGTAAGTACAGGTGTTATCAATTATGCCGATACCTTTAATCACGGCTGGCTTGGTGTTTTACGCGGCGCCAGCGTAGTGTTCTTTGCCTTCATTGGTTTCGACGCGGTATCAACAGCAGCACAGGAAGCAAAAAACCCACAGAAGGATATGCCAAAGGGTATTTTAATATCGCTGGTTATTTGCACCGCGCTGTATATCCTGTTCTCGCACGTATTAACAGGTTTGGTATCCTACAAAGATTTCCTTATTCAGGCCAAAGAAGCTTCTGTAAGCTACGCTATCAGAACAGCGATGCCTGGTTATGAATGGTTGGCATCTTTAGTTACCGTATCTATTTTAGCAGGTTTCTCTTCGGTTATCCTTGTGATGCTGATGGGCCAGACACGTGTATTTTATACCATGAGTATCGATGGCCTGATCCCTAAAATATTTTCAAAATTACACCCTAAATACCGCACACCATACAAATCACAATGGTTGTTTTTTGGTTTCGTATCCATATTTGCTGGCTTTATACCTGACCGGATAGTGGGCGATATGGTAAGTATCGGCACATTGTTCGCCTTCGTGCTGGTTTGTGCAGGTATATTCATACTCCGCAGAACAGATCCAAACATTGTACGTCCGTTCCAAACACCACTTTATATGATTGTATGCCCGCTGGGTGCGCTTATATGCTTATGTATGATTGCCAGTGAAGGTTGGGAAAACTGGGCCAGGCTAATTGTTTGGTTATTGATAGGTTTTGTGATTTACTTTGGCTATAGCGTTAAACGCTCGCACGTACGCCACGGTAAAGTTGAACCCGCGGTTGACCCGATCAATCCTAAGTTTATGGAGTAACGTTATAAATTATAATATTATAAAAAGGCTCTGAAAAAATCAGAGCCTTTTTTGTTATCAGCCTATACAATTTGCGACATTATTTCTATACGTCGCATTTTATTTTTATCTTCCTATTATATTTTAATTGCACTTTTGCTAAAGTTTCAGATTAAAATCATCAGCATAAAACCCTAAAGCCATGCACCCATTAATTTTCAGGGAGGTACTTTCCGTTACCATGATCCTTTTCGCCATTATTGATATTTTGGGTGCTATACCCGTAATTATCCAGGTAAGGCAGCGTGTGGGGCATATCGAGTCGGAAAAGGCCAGTATAGCGGTACTGATACTGATGATCGTATTCCTTTTTGTGGGTGATGAACTATTGGCCGTAATTGGTTTGGATATAGCCTCCTTTGCCATAGCCGGTTCACTGGTTATTTTTATTATAGCAATGGAAATGATACTGGGCGCTACTTTTTTTAAGGAGGAAATGCCGCAATCGGCCTCTATTGTGCCTATCGCCTTTCCGCTGATAGCAGGCGCCGGAACCATGACTACCCTGCTCTCCTTAAAATCTCAATATCAAACCCAGAACATTATGGTAGGCATCATCCTGAATACCATTGTGGTTTACCTGGTACTCAAAAACGTAAAATGGCTCGAAAAGCTATTAGGCCCTACCGGCCTGAGTATATTGCGCAAAGCATTCGGGATTATCCTATTGGCCATAGCTATTAAGTTGTTCAGGAGTAATACGCATCTTTAATTGATGTGCAGATATGCAGATTTCAGATGTGCAGATGATGTGTTAATGAGGGATTACCTCTCCGCGCGTCACTGCGAGGCACGAAGCAATCTCTACACAGACAGGTCGATCATTAAAGCCCGTTCAGTATAACATAGAAATTGCTTCGTGCCTCGCAATGACGCTTTTAAGAAATTTCATCTGCACATCTGAAATCCGCACATCTATAAAGCCGGGGGGCTCAGCCTTGCCACAAACATGGTATCGGCCTTATGCTCATACCCTTTCAGCACTTTGCTTTCTTCCAGCTTTAGGCCTAATTCTTTTACTAAAAAATTAACCACATCTTCGTTCTCGCCTTTAAAGGCCGAGCAGGTGATATAAATAAGTGGTTTGCCGGGTTTAAGATATTTTACTACGTTTTGGGCGATGCGTTTTTGCAGCTTTTGGAAAAACTCTATTTTCTGCGGATTAAACTGAGCTATCATTTCGGGTGTTCGGCCCCAGGTGCCTGAGCCACTACAGGGGGCATCCAAAATGATCCCGTCAAATGCGTAATCATGCAGTGTTTGATCAACGTTAGTAGTGAGGTCAAGTGCCTTTTTTTGGTATTTGGTAAGTCCGGCCAGGTGAAAGCGTTCATCCAGGTTGGCCAGTACTGATTCACGGATATCTGATACCACCAACTTGATATTTGGCTCATCCTCATGCAGCAGCAGCGATTTACCGCCCGAAGCCGCACAGGCATCCCACCAGCTATCCCATCGTTGTGGTCTGAAAAAATCGCCGGTTTGCTGTGACGACAAATCCTGCACCTCAAACCAATGCTGAACCGGAAATATAGTTTCTAGGCGCGTTCCATTGGGCAAGGCAAAGCATCCGTTACCTTCGTCTTTAAATGCCACCTCGGCCTTGCTTAGCTCGCCTTTAACCAAATGATCATAACCATTGCGCACCCTGATAAAAAGATCGGGCTGGCAAAAGAACGATTTTAAAAAGGCTTCCTGATCAATATCAGCCGATAATTGCAATCCCCAGGGAAACACATCAGCTAAATTAAAAGCCGGATAAGCCGTTTTTACAAGAGTTAGCTTATCATCTATACTAAAGCCAACACAAGCGGCCCAATCGGGTTTAAAGTTCTGTAAAAAGGAATTGGTTTGCGTATTACATAAAAACTCAGCTACAAACAAGCGTTCATCTGCCGGCAGATCAGGCAAGGCCTGCCCTATCCTGAAATAGTTGTACACCAACCGGTTGGCTATGCGCCTGTCGGTTGAACCCATTTGTTTGTTTTGTCTGTAAAAACCGGGTAAAAATTTACTTAGAGGCGTATCGGCAGGGTATTCACCCAAAATTCGCTGAAACGTTTTAAGCTGGTTTATGGCCTTCATTCTACCTGTTTTAACTCAAAGTTAGTGTACATTAATATATTTACATGCGCGTTAACCCATCCCAGTCCCGGTTTTCTTACAAAGTGGAAGCTGTTATGAATACCTGTAAAATCTGTTTTATCCAGTGCTGTCATCCCGTCATCGTCTGCCAAAAGCTGCTTACCAAAATATAAACCTTCGTCAAAACCTTTTATGGCATAATCGGTAGGTTCAACGTGATATGCTTTACGATAGTTACGCAAAAAGACAATTGTAGCCTCTTGCTTATAATTTACTTTATCGGCCGAAGTGATATGGGTTTTTAGCCGCTGCAATACATCCACCTTTAAAAAACTGAATTTTTCCCAGCTGGGATGGCCAAAAAGCATTATCGGATAGCGCTTATTCAACGCATCTAAAGATCGTAAAGTAACGCCTAAAAATGCCTGATCAGTAGCAGGTATTACAAATATATTACGATCAGTTTTTGACAATTGCGGAATTAAGCCATCTAATTTCCCGCGTGTTACACTAACAATTACCACCTTTATCCTGTTTTTACTCAGGCTGTCAATGGCTTTTTTAAAGTTAACCACATAATCGTTTTCCTGGCTAAAGCCAGAGCGCAGAATAAATATTTTTTTGGGCCTTACTTTATCATTGATATACTGTGCCGCTCCATAGGCATGATACTCCAGTGGCGGTATAACCGTAATTAAATTACGACTGTTAATGGTAGCAGGTGATGCGGGTGACAGCGGCGATAAAATAGGCATCCGTATACCCATTATAGTAGCAAACGGCTTCATGCCATCAGGATAGATGGGGCCAACAACAAAATCACTTGTTCTGATCTGTGGATTATAGGCCAGGCTGTGTGATGCAGAGGCATCATCCTTAGAGTCGAACAGTTGCAATTTGAAATTAGCACCCACGGCTGCAAGTGAATCTAAAGCCAGTTTAAAACCCTGGTAATACTCCACGCTCATATTAGCCTGGGTTAAGCCTGCGCTGCTGTATGAGCGGGGTTTAACATGATCAAGCCCCAATGGCAATATCATAGATATTACCCTGGTTTTTGTTACAGGCGATTTAACTGGCGTTTTTTCGGTTGGTTTGGAAAGTTTTTCAGTTGGATTTGCAGGCGTTGATACAGGGCGCACTTTTGGTGAACAAGCCCCTAATATCAACGCCGCACTAAAAAACAATAACCATTTATTCCCACTCAATGGTAGCAGGTGGTTTTGAACTGATATCATATACAACCCGGTTAATTCCTTTTACGTTATTAATGATCTCATTCGAGATCTTAGCTAGCAGATCATAAGGTAAATGGCACCAATCGGCTGTCATCCCATCCAATGATTCCACAGCACGCAGGCAAATCACGTTCTCATAAGTACGCTCATCGCCCATTACCCCTACCGATTGTACCGGCAAAAATATAGCACCGGCCTGCCAAACCTTATCGTAAACACCATATGACCGCAAATTGTTGATATAAATCGCATCGGCCTCTTGCAATATAGCTACTTTTTCTGGTGTAACATCACCTAATATCCTGATAGCCAGCCCCGGGCCAGGAAAAGGATGCCTGCCTAAAATATTAGGATCAATACCCAAAGCCTTGCCTACACGCCTAACTTCGTCTTTAAACAGGGTGTTCAAAGGTTCAACCACCTTCAGTTTCATAAAGTCGGGCAGTCCGCCAACGTTATGGTGCGATTTGATGGTAGCCGATGGGCCTTTAACCGAAACTGATTCAATAATATCCGGATAAATAGTACCCTGGCCAAGCCATTTTACATCCTTTACTTCGTGCGCGGCATCATCAAATACCTCTATAAATACGCGACCAATAGCCTTACGTTTCTTTTCGGGATCACTTAAACCGGCCAACGCGTCATAAAAACGCTTTTTAGCATCAATACCTTTTATATTTAAACCCATGTGCTTGTAAGAGTCAAGCACTTGTTCGTACTCATCCTTACGCAGCAGGCCGTTATCAACAAATATGCAATGCAGATTTTTACCAATGGCCTGGTGCAGCAATACTGCCGCCACTGATGAATCAACACCGCCTGATAAACCTAATACTACCTTATCATCGCCCAGCTTTTCCTGCAAGGCTGCTATGGTAGTTTCGATGAACGAGTCTGGCGTCCAGTCCTGCTGGCAACCGCAAATGTCAACCAAAAAGTTTTCGAGCAATTGTTTGCCGTCAATACTATGAGTTACTTCAGGGTGAAACTGTATACCATAAGTTTGGGTACCGGTTACCTGGTAGGCCGCAACCTTTACGGTATCGGTACTGGCAATTACCTCGAATTTATCGCCTATGCGCGATATGGTATCGCCATGTGACATCCATACTTGCGAGTTTTCAGGAATATTTTTAAATAATGGGTTTTCTTTGTTGATGTATTCCAGATTGGCACGACCGTATTCGCGGGTGCTTGATGGTAATACCTCGCCACCGTGGAAATGCGCAACATACTGTGCCCCGTAGCAAACGCCTAAAATAGGACGGGTGTTATGAAATTTTTCAAAATCAAAATGCGGAGCATCTTCCTGCCTTACAGAATAAGGACTGCCGGAAAGGATGATACCTTTTACAGTGCTGTCAATTTCGGGATAATGATTAAAGGGGTGGATCTCACAGTAAATATTGAGCTCCCTGACACGGCGCGCTATAAGTTGGGTGAATTGCGAACCAAAGTCAAGAATGAGGATTTTTTCTTGCATGGGCAAAGATAGGTTTTTGAGCGCAAGTTGGAAAGTGTAAATATTAGAAAGTTATGGGTTAGGTACTTTAAAGGAGCTTTAAACAAAAATAGCGATGGATTTAAGCCCACCGCTATGAATAAATGAATGTTTAATCAAGAGATTAAAAACTTAGCCCAATTCTTATAGCCGTATTTACTTCACCGCCTAAATTATTATACGATGTGCCATACATTACCCTTAAACCTGTTTGCGTTTGTAAACCAAAACCAAGCTCAGTATAATTTTTAGTTGTTGGAGTAGTTAGGTAATTTACATCAACAATTTCCTGTAGTTTTAACTTACGGATAATGGGGATTTTATTAGTGATAAAACCTGAAAAGTTGTGCTCCAGATGAGCTTCCAGATACTCGCTGCCGGTACTAAAGTTATAATAATCTAATAACAGGAACTTACTATCGCCCGGCTTGTAAAATAATGCTTCGTTGCCCGAGAAGTGCCTATAATCAGTATAGTAAATATTTTTAGCATTTATAAACTTACCTACAGCTATGTTAAAAGATGTTTTACCGTACATACCCAGGGATATGTTGTCTTTTGTAATATCGGCCGCTACCAGGTTGTAATCCGCATCAGATCCAAACACATTTTTAACAGCCTTTGTAAATGTTAAACCTATTGTTGGATACTCTGATGGTATGTAGCGCTTGCCACTTGGGTAAGTTTCATACTTGTTGCTGAAGTCATAAGTGGTACGGACACTTAACTTAAACGCCTGATTTTCCGAAAAAACTGGAATATCCTGACCCGGCGTGAACGGGTTATTTGAGGTGAAATAAGGGCGGTTAGCCGGGTGAAATATGCTAAAGTCAGAAGTGTTGGCCAGCCATTTACGGTTGCTCCATTCTGCGGATGCACTTGCCTGCCAGCCGCCGGTTATGCGGGTTGAGGCATTAAAGCTTGCATACTGCTTTTGATACAGTTTTTGGTAATTCTGCCTGCCCAACAAGCTGTGTATGGTGTTAGTAAAGCTGGTAATTGGCGACCTGTTGTTCATATCAAGCACATCAGAACCGCCGGAAACATTCAGCATAAATTGCCCTGCCGGGAAGCTTACACCGCCATTAGCATTGAATAAATGGTTGGAGAAGCCGTACCGGGCTTTGCCATAAACAGATATGTAACGATTGTTTATACTATCAATTTGTTTAGTGAAGGATGCGCCGTAATTAAGTGCAAAGCCTTCTACTGTGTTGTACAATAATGATGTTAAAATAGGGTCGAAGTTGTAATATTCTTTATCGTAACGATTTCTGTGTCTATAACCACTTAATAAGAGCTTGCCCGGGTTAAATTTATTGTTCACCTTATCAAGCGAATCAAGGTAAGGTTTTGATTCGCGCTTTGCTGCCAGCACAGCTTTCTTTTGATAGTCTGTTTTTTCTTCTTCGGTTAATGGGATAGGCCTTTCATTTTGCCAGTAAACTGAATCTTTTTTGTTAACGCCTTTGGTGATGCGCAATACCTCCGCAAATTGTTTTTTATCCAGCTTAGGGTCTATCTCATAATCTTTATAAAGCGAAATAAAATATCCGCCAAATTTAAAGCCGAACAAGCCACCTGTAAACTCAAACTTAATAGAAACCGGCATCCATGCCTTAGCATTAACCGGGAAAAACTCCTGATTAACCTTTAGCGTATCTACAAAGTTAATGTTGTTTTTTTTGGTTAGGTACAGGCCAAGGCTTTGCAATCGCCAGCTATCTTCTAAAATATAAATGTATCCGCTAAAGCATGGGTCATGTTCGCGGCGTGGCGTAACCAGTATTTTGTTAATAGTTTCGCCATTCTCTATACTAATACCCATCCATTTATAGCGGTAATAAAATAAGGCATTGTCAGCAATTGGTGATACCACCGGGCGCAGACTAAGGCCTTGCCAATCTTGCATATTCTCGTAAAAGTTTACCCGCATATCTGATGCCCGGTTAAAACTAAATGCCCTGTTACTGCCCGATACCTTTGATGAGATCAGTTCCTCGTGCACCAGGTTTGGCCGCATAAAGCTGTATTTTGATTGCGACTCCGACAGGTAAACAATGCCTCTGCGGTTGGAGTCCAACCCATTCTCGCGGGCTATTTTTTGCATGTCAACCCCTAAAAATTTCTTAGGTGCCGATAATAACTTTTGTAATCCTTTAATATAAACCTCGCAGGTGTAAGCGTTAACCTCGTTTAAATAGGTTTTATGTTTTTTAATTGCCTTGCGGATAATGGCATAAGCCGGATCCTCAGCACCCGCATGTATGGCTACTTCTTTTAATTCATATAGCTCGGCCTTTAAAACAATATTAATGGACTGGCTCACACGCAAATCAACCTTACGGCTTTCCTGTTTGTAACCAACCGCTTTATAGTTCACTTCATACTGGCCCGGTTTCAGATTCAGATTGTACTCGCCCTCGCTATTAGCCGATACACCTTTGGTTGTGTTTTTTATGTAAACAGTTGCAAACGAAACTGCCTTGCCGCTATCGTCAGTAATTTTACCGCTTATAGTAGTTTCCTGCGCAAATAAATTATGACTTAGTATAAAAAAGAAGAGTGCAATTAAGGCTGGTTTCATTAGGGGGGTAATAGTTTATGCTAATATGTATGTTATTTGGCAAAGCTTTTAGATGCACAATGTTAATTTTTGTTAAAGCAAAAGGGCATAATTAAATCTTTATATTCAATTATGCCCTTTAAATCTGTTTGAAATGAAGATTTTATTTCAATATGGCTTCGATTTTTTCTAACTCATCTGCAGAGAAGTTAATATTATCAAGTGACTTTAGTGAATCTGCCAGTTGCTCGGGCTTGCTTGCACCAATCAGTACTGATGTTACACGGTTATCTTTTAATAACCAGGCCAGCGCCATTTGAGCAAGCGTTTGTCCGCGTTGTTCAGCAAGGCTGTTCAGTTTTTTAATTTTACCAATTACTTCATCTGTTACCTGGCTTTCTTGTAAGAAACCGGTTGATTTGGCCGCTCTTGAATCTTGAGGTATACCATGCAAATATTTATTAGTTAATAAGCCTTGTGCTAATGGCGAGAATGGGATACAGCCAACTCCGTCTTTCTCCAAAACATCCAGCAGGCCTTGTTCCGCATCGCGTACAAACATTGAATATTTAGGCTGATGGATTAAGCAAGGTGTGCCCAATTGTTTTAAAATAGAAATTGCCGCATCTGCTTCCTCAGCGTTATAGTTGGATATACCTACATATAAAGCCTTTCCCTGCCTAACTATCAGGTCAAGCGCACTCATAGTTTCTTCAAGCGGTGTTTCCGGATCAGGGCGGTGATGATAAAATATATCTACATAATCAAGCCCCATGCGTTTTAGGCTTTGGTCTAAGCTTGATACCAGGTATTTCTTTGAACCCCAATCGCCATAAGGGCCATCCCACATGGTGTAACCCGCCTTGCTTGATATGATCATTTCATCGCGATAACCCCTGAAATCTTCTTTTAAAATTTTACCAAAATTTGTTTCGGCTGATCCCGGAGGCGGACCGTAATTGTTGGCCAGATCAAAGTGGGTAACGCCGCTGTCAAAAGCCAGGTGCAATATTTTACGGAAATTTTCCATTACATCCACATGGCCAAAGTTGTGCCACAGGCCCAGCGAAATAGCCGGCAGTTTTATCCCACTTTTACCGCAACGGCGGTATTGCATTTTATCATATCTGTTTGGAGAGGGTTGATAGCTCATTTGATGTTATTTATTTCGATAAAAATAGGGTTTTAAAATAAAAGTAAAAGGGTTGCAACAGATATTATACAACCTCTGCCACCACAAAAGTGCTCCCGCCTACAAATACCAGGTCATTTTTGCCGGCATTTGCCTGGGCAGCTTTAAGCGCAGCAGGTACAGATAAATAAGCCTCGCCATGTAACTTAAAGCTTTCTGCTTTTTGTTTTAAACTTTCAGCTTCCAATCCGCGGGGAATATCAGGCTTACAAAAATAGTATTGAGCATTAGTTGGTAACATAGCGAGTACCTTGCTTATATCCTTATCATTAACCATGCCTATTACAAAATGTAATTGCTGATAGGGTACGGTTGCAATGTTTTTTAACACTTCGGTAATACCTTCCGGGTTGTGGCCGGTATCGCAAATGGTTAATGGGTTCCTGTTTAAAACTTCCCAACGGCCACGCAAACCCGTTAATGTTTTAACTTGCTTTAACGCAATGGGTATATGCTGGTTGGTAATGTTAAACCCTTGCCTGCGCAGTTCATCAACTGCAGATAAAACGGTTTTTAGATTTTTTAATTGATAAGTGCCGGGCAGGTCGAGCTGCAGGTTGTAAGTATTTAAATCTGGAGTGGTGACATCTACATCCAACAGATCCAAAGTGCCACCTTTCAACTTTTTACTTTCAACTTTTAACTCATCCTCAGATGCAAAGGTTATTTCAGAGTTTTCCAGTTTGGCCTTTTTTATGAAAACATCTGCAATTTCTTGCTGAAATTCTCCAATAATTACCGGGATGGATGGCTTTATGATACCTGCTTTTTCTACAGCTATTAATTGTAGTGTATCGCCCAGCATGTTCATGTGGTCCCAACCAATATTGGTTATTACTGACAGGAGCGGAGAGATAATATTAGTTGAATCCAGCCTTCCGCCTAAGCCAACTTCTACAATAGCAATATCTACCTTTTCCTTTGCGAAAACATCAAAGGCTAAAGCTACTGTCATTTCAAAGAAGGAGGGCTGTATGGCTTCAAAATCTGGTTGGTGAGTAGCAACAAAATCAATAACGGTTTGCTCGCTTATCATTTGGCCATTCACACGGATACGCTCCCGAAAATCTTTTAAATGCGGCGATGTATACAAGCCTGTTTTATATCCGGCAGTTTGTAGTATGGCAGCCAGCATATGTGATGTTGAGCCTTTGCCGTTAGTGCCACCCACATGCACACTTTTAAATTTATGCTGAGGATTGCCAAGTAATTCACACAAAGCCAATGTATTGGTCAGGTCCTTTTTAAAGGCGGAAGTACCTACCCTGGTGAACATGGGAAGCTGTGTATACAGGTAGTTGAGGGTTTGTTGGTAGTTCATGGTTAGTTTGCAGTTTCCACTTATAAAGCGCAAAGCTATTGAATTTGGGATGCAAACTGCAAACAGAATACTGCGAACTCAGGGCAAACGCATTAAAATAATTTCATATTAATCAGGCGGAGAAAGCATCTGGTGATAAGGAGGCTTCGACGGAGCCTTAAAATTTTTACTTTTTTCTATAAACAGGAAGTTCCTATGGAACCCAGAGCACGTTTCTGTTGAAAAAAGCCCCACTCCGTCAGGAGTATCCTGTTTATAGACAAAATAATCAGATTGATTGGGCTCCATCCGAGCCTCCTTTCGCTCAATGTATGATTAAACAGACTGTAACTATTTTAATGCGTCTGCCCTGACTGCGAACTGATTAGTTCACTTTAAATACAAAAACTACTGTCCCTATTTGAGTTTCAGGGGCATTTTCAAGAGCGTTCAGCTTTGAATTTTTAACTGCATCTTCACATTTACTTAACAAGCCCGCATCAGTGATAGTAGTACCACGTGCGCCTGCGCGGGCATATATTACGTTACCATCTTTATCTACGCGGATGTCAACCACAACTTTTCCTGTGTGCCTGCCATCATCACCCACTGCGGGTTTGCTTGTAAAATTACGTGATGGCATCCCTGTTAAGTTACCGCCATTGCCGCTTCCTGTTCCGTTATAGTTGTTGGTTAAGGTTGTACCTGTAGTTTTACCCTGGTTGCCAGGGGTAGATCCTGTGCCATCTCCTTCGCCCGTGCCGTTATTGGTTTTGCCCTTATAAAGTGCGTTTTGATTAACGGTTGGCTTGGTAACAGTTTTAGTAGTTGGCTGCGTGGCTACCGTAGGGCTGGGTGTTTTACTGTTAGCAGTAACTTCCGGTGCATCCTCGGTATTTTGTGTAACTACATTTTTATCGCTGTTATCGGCCTGTACTTTTTCTTCGGTAGGTGGGGCTGGTGTAACTTTGTCCGGTTTGGTTTTGTTAGCATTTTCGGCTGTTGAAGGTTGTTCGGTGCTCATGTAATCACTGCCCATGCCTTCATCTACCGTACCATAATTCACTAAAATACCACCAGTGCCATCTTCATGCTTAACCGGCGACTGAAACACAATAAAATAACACAGCGCCATTACCACGGCCAGTATTATAGCCGTTGCAGCAAACGCTTTAGGATAGTTATTTTCTTCTGTTGTGTAGTTCATTTTTATTCTGTTACCGGTTTTCTGGTTTGTGTTGTGTGTGCTTTTTACCGGCCACTCGCAACAGTTACCAGGTACCTGAAATTTATCCTTTCGGTTCGGTAGCCAATACCAGTTTAATATTCAATTTTTGAGCAATATCCATTATCTGTACCACATCTTGTATGGCCACGGTTCTGTCTACATATAAAACAATGGTTAACTCGGTTGCCAGGGTTTTATAGTTGGCCAGTGTAGGTTGCAGATCGGCTACTGCTACTTCTTTCTTATCAACGTAATATTTTAATTCTTTTGTTACCGATACCGTAATGGTTTTTTTTGATACCGACTGCCCGCTTGATGATTTAGGCAACATCAGTTTAATAACATTAGGGTTGGTAACCGTTGATGCGATCAAAAAGAACAATAGCAAGAAAAACATGATATCATTCATGGCCGAGGTATGTACCTCTGCTGATGCGCCCCTATTCTTTTTCCTCAAATTCATTTGCTTGGCTCCTCTAAAAGGTCAATAAATTCAATGGCATCTGTTTCCAACTTTAATATTACCTTATCAACCATCATATTTAAAATGTGATAACATACATAAGCAATTATACCTACAAATAAACCCGCGGCTGAGGTTACCATTTTTACATATAAACCACCAGATATAACACCCATACTAATGTTATCTGTTTTAGATATATCATAAAATATTTTTATTACCCCGGCAATTGTACCCAAGAAACCAAACATGGGCGCTATACCAGCCACTATACCAATAATACCTATGTTTTTTTCAAGTTTTGATACTTCAAGCTTGCCTATATTCTCAATAGCGCCTTCAATATCTTTAATAGGCCTGCCAATGCGCAGTAAGCCTTTTTGAAGCATGCGCCCAAGCGGCGAGTTACTGTTTTTACATAAAGCAATAGCTGCTTCTAAGTTACCGGTAACAATACTGCTGCGAACCTGAGTCATTAAGTGCGACTCATTTTGTGAAGCCTTGCGGATAGTGAAAAAGCGTTCAAAAAATATTACCAGACCCAATACAGCTAAGATACCAATTGGCACCATTACCCAACCACCTTTTAACAGCAGGTCGCCAAATCTTAGTTCTTCAGCCGGTATTTGTGCTAACTGTTGGGTGGTTTTTGCTGTGGTATCTATAAGCTTTGCGGCAGTATCTGCAACCTGCAATAATAACATCATAATTATATCTATTCTTAGTGTGTACTTTTGTAAACGTTAACTGATTTATATATACTTTATTATTTGATATTGTAAGGTTGTATATAAATCCCCGAAG
>JAQBNZ010000041.1 GCA_028288285.1 Mucilaginibacter sp. | reverse complement strand
CGTTAATTAATGGAGAATGTTTAAGCGGGGATGAGTATCAAATTAAAACTTACCCGGTTAAGGTAACAGATGGCAGGGTGTACGTGGGTGTTGTTAACTAAAAATTACGGAAACGTAATATCCTGCGCAAGGATAGAAAGAGTGTCGAGTTTATTTATCTTGATACTTTTTGCTGAAAGGCTGATTAGCCCATCATTCACAAGCTCATTGATCATCCTGAAAACAGTTTCGTAGGTTGCTCCCGAGTAGGAAGCCAGGTCTTGCCGGCTAATGCTTATATTTATAAAGCCCTCCGGGTTGGTTCCAAACTGTTTTTGCAGCGCTACCAAAGCTTCCGCTACCCGGCCCTTAACTGGCATATGGGCCAGATTGCGCATCTTTCTTTCTGACTCTCGTAATTCATCAGCAAAAAACATTAATAGCTGGTAAGTGAAGTTGGAGTTTACTTTTAAAGTAGCCTCAAAGAACTCCAGGCTTATGTAGCAAACCACCCCGGCTTCCATGGCCGCGGCTGACACAGGGTAAGTCCTGTTATTGCCCAGTCCGCGGTGGCCAAAAATTGCGCCCTCTTTTGCAAAACGGATGATTAGCTCCTTTTCGGTATCCCATTTTTTATAAACTTTTACCAAGCCGGTATAAACAAAGTAAATCCCGGTTACCGGATCACCTTCCTTAAAGATGACATCGCCTTTCTTAACCTTAAGATTCGTTTTATTCCCAGCGATGGCAGGATGCCATTCTGCCAGGCAATTCTGGCACATAAAACAACTTTTGGTGTCGCAGATATTGGCTTTTTGTATCATTTAATCATAAAATGTTATAAAATATAATAAGGGCAATATTAAGAGTTTCTTTTAGGATAAATTATGATGATTTTTTATAATACATGTCAACTTAGACAGACAAATACTATTTTCCCTCTAAATTGCTCCATATATGGTAAAATTTACTGCTATTTTTATCTTTAATACATTCCTTAATCGGTTTTTTTAGCAAATATTTTTGTCAACTTCATATTTTACCTAATTAGCCATAGTTGATTTTTACTTTTTTAATAAAAATCGCATTTAAATATGATTTAAGTCATAAAAATTCACTTAAAATAAAACTTTCGTTGATATTTCAGATTAAATAGAATATATTTATAATAATAAAACGAATCGTTTATTAAACTTTTAACAAATACGAGTCTGTGGTAATCAACTTATAATTATATGCTAAAAAAAAGCCCTGCCGGGAGGTCGCATTCCCGAACAGGGTTAAACAGTTTTCATTGCTTTAACAAATAAAAAACCATCTCAAATGTACAAAAATGTATTAAATCAATACACTATTGCTCTTGGTATACCCATAATTTTATCTTTTTGTGGCTTAAACGCAAAAGCACAGTTTACCATATCGGGGCAGCTACGGGCAAGAGGCGAATTGAGGGGCGGTTATGGTACATTACAACCTGCCGGATACAAGGATGCCGCCTTTATTTCACAACGAACGCGTTTAACGCTCGATTATAAATGGAGCAAGCTAATTTTTCATACTTCTATACAGGATGTAAGGCTATGGGGCCAGGATGCATCAACCATCAGCATTGCCGACGGTAATAAGCTGGGCCTTCACGAAGCATGGGCCGAGCTTATATTATCCAAAAAAAACGATACTTCTTTTAAAACATCACCGGTAGATTATTTTGCGGTTAAAATAGGCCGGCAGGAACTGGTTTATGACGATGAACGCCTTTTAGGTAATTCAGATTGGCTGCAGCAAGCCCGACGGCATGATGCTATTATATTAAAACTGCTTCAAAAGGGCTGGCAGCTTGATTTGGGCGCCGCATTCAACCAAAATACTGATGCCATAAATTATAATGGTACTTTTTATACACCCGCCAATATCGCGGCCACTGTAAAGGACAGCAAAGGTAACCTGGGCAATACTCCGCCTGGAATTATTCCTTTAATTAACAGCGCGGGCATAAGTGCAAAAAACGGTAGTCCTGCTTTTTTAAACTCGCCCGGTACAAACGCTTTAAATCAAAATTATAAGGCGCTTCAATATTTGTACATCGCCAAAAGGTTAGATAAAACTAAAATATCAGGCCTTTTCCTGGCCGATCAGTTTGGCAAGTATATTCTCGATTCTGTTAAAAACATTAGCGGTGCTGATGTAGGATATATATACGGCAAACGCTTTAACCAAACAGGGGTAAACACGCGCTATACCACCGGCTTATTGGTAAATCCTGTTTTCGGTGATAAAAACCAGCTGGGGTTAACAGGTGGCTATTACTACCAGGGCGGCCATGATAAGGATGGCCTGGCTTTAAACGCTTACACTGTTACCGCATCAGTAACCTACAAGCCGGGCAATTTAAGTTATACGGCAGGATGGGATTATCTCTCAGGTAATGATGCCTATTCTACTTCAACAACTAATCACCGGTTCGATCCATTATATGGAACGCCCCACAAGTTTTGGGGATACATGGATTATTTTTACGCAGTAAGCGGATCGCCGACAGGCGGTTTAAGTAATCCATATCTGAAAGCAAAGTTTGCATCGGCTAACAAACGCTTTACTACCGAACTCGCCGGCCATTATTTTATGCTGGCGCAAGATCAAAAAGACATCAACGGGCAACCGGTTAATAAATACCTCGGAACAGAAATTGACCTAACCACAGGCTACAAGCTTAATAAATTCACCGGGGTAGACCTTGGTGTATCCTACATGGCTGCTACCCACAGTATGGAGTATGCTAAAAATATTGCTCCCAATTCATCCGAACTGCACCCGTTCTGGGCTTATCTGCAACTCAATATCAAACCTGAATTCCTTAACAAATAATAAAAAACACAATGGAAAAGCAACTAACCAAACTTAATATATTCTCGGTGAAAGGTGTACAAATGCGCACCTTTCACATTACCTGGCTCATGTTTTTTGTATGTTTTTTCGGCTGGTTCGGGCTGGCGCCTTTAATGCCAACCATTCGCGCGGAGCTGCACCTCACCAAAGGGCAAGTAGGTAATATTATTATTGCGTCAGTATCAGCAACCATTATAGCCCGGCTTATCATAGGTAAGCTCTGCGATACCTGGGGCCC
>JAQBNZ010000037.1 GCA_028288285.1 Mucilaginibacter sp. | reverse complement strand
TGCACTTGAAGGGAGTCGAACCCCTAACCTCCTGATCCGTAGTCAGGTGCTCTATCCAATTGAGCTACAAGTGCATTTTCCGGTAATAAGTATTCTTACATCACAAACCGACATAAGACCGTTTTTTAACGGACTGCAAAAATAGAATTCTTTTCCATTCGCTGCAAACTTTTTATCAATTAGTTTATTTTTTTTGCAATTGCCTCAAAATTGGGCAGGTTGCCTGCGCTTTGAACTTAGTCAGCGTAAAAGGCGAATCAACCTGATATCTGTGCATTGAAAATATTTTTACAAAAGTTTGGAAATGAAATTAATTAATATACATTTGTAGTGTACTACTTAACTAATACACTAATGATACAATTCAATAATTTATCTTTTGGGTACTCTCGCAAAAAATTGCTTTATAAAAACTTGTCGCTATCAATTGAAAGTGGCAGTATATATGGTTTATTAGGAAAAAATGGTGCAGGCAAATCAACCTTGCTTAAAAACATGGTTGGCACATTATTTCCGGTAGAAGGTAATGTGATGATTAATGGCATGAACCCCCAAAGCAGGAAACCATCATTCTTGCAAACCATATATTACATTGCCGAAGATGTTTATGTGCCATCGCTAACAATAAAACAGTATAAAAATCTTTTTTCTCCATTTTATCCTCAATTCAATGAAGAAAATTTTTATAAATACCTCCAGGAACTTGAAGTTAGTGTTGATGGTAAGTTGAATAAATTATCATTTGGCCAGCAAAAAAAGTTTGTAATAGCTTTTGCACTTGCTTGTAATACCAAAGTATTATTGATGGATGAACCAACAAACGGACTCGACATTCCATCCAAGGCACAATTCAGAAAGCTTATTGCATCTGTGATGAATGACGACCGTATTATTTTTATATCAACCCACCAGATCCGCGACCTGGAGAATATGATAGATAAGGTACTGATAGTAGATAATGGCAACCTGTTGCTACACTCCTCTATAACGGATATTGCTGAAAGACTTTGTTTTAAAACCGTATCAGAAATACCGGCAGGTGTAAAGGTGCTGTATTCCGAAAAAATGCTGAGGGGTATTTCTGTAATAATAGAAAACCTTAATGGCGAAGACTCGGCCCTAAACCTCGAACACTTGTTTAACGGTGTTACCGAAAACCCGGCAATGGCAAAACAACTATTTTCATCTAATTAAACATCATATCATGAACGATACTTTTAACCTAAGCAGATTTGGTTTTTTACTCAAAAAATCAATATTAGAGCGGCCTATCCAAATTATTGGTTTAACTTTTTTAATATTAGGTTTTACATTTTTTACATACTCAGTATTTTTATACTTCGGAGGTTGGGGACCTGCGCAAAACCTTTCTTTTATTTGGGGATATATTGGTGGTGGCATTTTCCTATCATCAGCCGTATTTGGCTATTTTAACACTAACGCCAGTGGATCGGCTTATTTAACCCTTCCGGCATCTGCACTTGAAAAATGGCTGTGTGGCACTCTCATTACCGGTGTGTTTTTCTGCCTTTTGTTTTTTGGATTTTATCGTCTCATAGATACCGCTTTTGTAACAGCTTATCATAACGGGCTTGACCGCAATAGTCCGCTTTATCAAAAAATGTATAACGCCGTACACATATTCGCTTTTGAAGGCAATATAGTAAGGCAGTCAACTATCATGTTTGTCAATTTTACAGGCATAATGCTTGTGGGTTCATTGTATTTTAATAGGGTAGCAGTTGTAAAAGCTGCAATTGTTGCCTGTGTGTTAATGGGAGTAATTTACTTACTTAACCTAACCGTTGCCAATATATTATTTACCAATGTTGATGTAGCTTTTCCCTTTCATAATATATTGATTAAAATGGGTAAAGAAGCAGGAAGCATTGAATTGACACCCATTGCATCAACTTTTGTAGACATTTGTTTCCAATATATTTTACCATGTATACTATGGGTTACCGCTTACATAAGGCTGAGGGAAAAAGAAATTTAAAATGGAGTTTAGAGAAAAACAAGCGATATACCTACAAATAGCAGAATACGTTTGCGAACAGATACTGCGTAAACAATGGCAGTTGGGAAGCAAAATAATGAGCATCAGAGATTTGGCCGTAATAATGGAAGTAAACCCAAATACTGTACAACGCGCCTATGACTTTTTGCAGCAGCGCGACATTATAACCAACAAGCGAGGAATTGGGTACTTTATTGAAGAAGATGCGATTGACCGTGTGATAAGCTTCAAAAAAGAACAGTTTATAGAAAATGAATTGCCGGTGTTTTTCCGGAGCATATACTTGCTAAAAATGCCTTTAGACGATTTAAAGGCCAGATACCAGGGATTTATTGATCAAAATTTTAAAGAAACCAATCATGAAAAATAAAATAGGCCTTAAGGTTAGTACCATTATCTTATGTACTGTTCTTGTACTGTTGGTAATAGGTGTATTTGCATCAAATATTATACTGAAAAATGTATATGCCAAAGTTGACAAAAGCGACCTTTACTGGAATTATAACAAGATATTAGAACAGCCATACAAACATTTGAAATTAGAAGGGGGCAATGTCACCAATATTGTGTTTGAACCACACAAGCAATCATCAGTAAGAGTGCTGAATTACTGGCGCGAATATCAGAAAAACGTTACAATGAAGGCATTTGTTAAAAATGACACATTGCATTTGATCTTCCCTAACAAATATAAGGGCCCGGGCGAGCAATACTGGCTGCAACATACTGTTACTGTTCGTTTGTTTGCTCCGCAACTATTATCGATTGAGGGCAGCGATACCAATTTTGAGTTACAAAAGCTAAAACAGGCCAATATCAGTATCAACATAAAAGGAAAATCCCGGCTGGAAGTTGAAAGCTATCAACATGCTTTTGATACTATTAATGTAACGCAGGCAGATTCGAGCCAGGTAATATTTGAAATGGCCCCTGAATTAAAGGGGTCGCAAAACATGCATTTTAATAACGTTACCGCCAATCTCAGAGATTATACCATTCTGGATATTGGCCATGGATATGCAAATAATCTTAATTTAAATTTGGCAGATAGTTCGGCTATTATTCTTTCAGGCAAATCTTTAAAAGCATTAAAACATTAATTATGCAACAAAAACGGGTTAAATAGCATTTATATTAACTTATGAAAGCGATAATTATTACCCAACCTGGCTCTCCTGAAGTATTGCAATTAGCTGACAGGCCAAAGCCTGCAATAGCGGACAATGAGGTATTGATGAAAGTAATGGCTGCAGGTGTTAACCGGCCCGATGTAGCACAGCGTAAAGGCCATTACCCGCCGCCTGCCGGAGCGCCAAAAGATATACCCGGACTGGAGATTGCAGGGTTTATTACAGAAACAGGACCAAATGTGCAGCGCTGGAAAATTGGCGATGAAGTTTGTGCCCTGGTTATAGGCGGTGGCTATGCTGAATTTTGTAATGTGCCCGAAGGGCAATGCCTGCCTGTTCCTGAAAACTTCTCCTTTGCAGAAGCGGCATCATTGCCCGAAACCTTCTTTACCGTTTGGAGCAATGTATTTGACAGGGCTAAACTGCAACCGGGCGAAAGCTTGCTTGTACATGGCGGCTCAAGTGGCATTGGTGTAGCCGCCATACAAATGGCAACAGCGCTGGGCAGCACTGTTTACGTAACTGCGGGCAGCGAGGAAAAGTGCTTTTTTTGCGAACAGCTTGGCGCCGCAAAAGCCATTAATTATAAAACAGAAAACTTTAGCGAAGCAATATTACAGCTTACAAATAATAAAGGCGTTAATGTGATCCTTGACATGATAGGCGGCGATTATACTCCGCTAAATATTAAATGCCTTGCAGATGATGGTCGCATGGTAATGATTAATTCAATGAATGGTAAGGATGTTCAGATAGATCTATCAGCAGTGATGCGTAAGCGAATAAATATTACCGGCTCTATGCTGCGGTCGCGGGATACGGTCTTTAAAAGTACCATTGCCAAAAATCTGGAAAAACACATTTGGCCCTTACTGGCATCGGGTAAAATAAAACCGGTTATTTACAAAATTTTCCCTGCTAATGAAGCTTCAAAAGCGCACGAGCTAATGGAAAGCAGTGAGCACATGGGGAAAATAATCCTGAATTTTGAAGATTTATTATAGGTATGCTATGCATTTAGTCGTAAAAAATGCCTTATTAGGTTATCAGATATAATTTTGTCACCTTCAAAATCACACCAATAAAACTTCCGATAAAAAGTTCACATAACTATTTAAATATTTGGTTATAAACCTTAACTTTGCGCCTCTGAAATGGTACCGTCTTGTATTAAGGGTATGTGTTTCATTTAAAATTCTTTAAAAC
>JAQBNZ010000242.1 GCA_028288285.1 Mucilaginibacter sp. | reverse complement strand
TACCCGGTGTTAAAGAACCTGAGCGTGTGCGCAAGCTTTTATCAGGTACTGCAAAACTGGAGTTCTATCAAACTTATGATAACAGCGAGGTTTACCAGTTATTGGTTAACATCAACAGCCTGTTAGCAGCTAAAAACAAAGCGGCTGCTCCTAAAGATACAACCAAAGCAACTGCTGGTGCTAAAACACCAACATCTGCAAAAGATTCTGCAAACTCATTATTGAGCAAGCTTCAAAAAAGCACCAATAAAGATTCTGTTGGTTTAAACAACAAAACCAAGTTAGCTGCTCAAAACCCATTGTTCTCGGTAATGTCATTAGTTACTTATCAGGATGCAAGTGGCCAGCAGCAATTAAACCCGGGCCCCACTGTAGGTTACTCTGCAGTTAAGGATACTGCCAAAGTAAACAACTACCTACGCAGCCCCGAGATAAAATCAATTCTTCCGCAAAATTTAAAATTCCTTTGGGGTGTTAAGCCAATTGATAAAACAAAGGTGTTTGAACTATATGCTATCAAATTAGCCGGTGCCGAAAATGGCCCGGTATTATCTGGCGATGTGATAAATGATGCACGTAATGATGTTGACCAGATTAAAGGCGGTTACGAAGTTACCATGTACATGAACTCACAAGGTGCACAAAAATGGAAAACCGTTACTGCCGAGGCATCAGCCGGAGCACAAAAAAGAGCCATTGCCATTGTATTGGATGACAATGTTTACTCGGCCCCTAACGTACAAAACGAAATTTCTGGTGGTGTATCATCAATATCAGGTGGTAACTTCACTTTAGAAGATACAAAAGATTTAGCCAACGTATTAAAGGCCGGTCGTTTACCTGCTCCTGCCCGCATTATTGGCGAGGAGGTTGTAGGTCCGTCATTAGGTCAGGAAGCTATCAGCGATGGTTTATTATCATGTATTTTAGGTTTAGTAGTTATTTTGATTTTCATGATAGCTTACTACAACCGTGCAGGTACAGTTGCTGTAGTTGCCGTATTGGTGAATGTATTCTTCCTTATGGGTGTATTGATCAGCTTACGTGCGGTGTTAACGCTGCCAGGTATTGCGGGTATCATTCTGATATTAGGTGTGGCTGTTGATGCAAACGTATTGGTATATGAGCGTGTACGTGAAGAGCTTGGCTTAGGCAAATCTCTCCGTATTGCAATTGCCGATGGTTTTAAACATGCTCTACCATCAATTCTTGATGCCAACATCAGTACATTCTTAACAGGTGTTATCTTGTTCTTATTTGGTTCGGGCCCTATCCAGGGTTTCGCAACTACTTTAATGATCGGTATCGTAACTACCCTGTTCTGCTCATTATTAATCTCAAGGTTAATATTTGAGTTTATGCTTGAAAAAGGCTGGGATATAAAATTCTCTCGCCCTTGGAGTTCTCACACCTTTAAAAATGCAAACTATGCATTTGTTAAAAACCGCTTTAAATTTTATGCCTTCTCTGGTATATTTATTGTTGCTGGTTTAATATCAATGGCAACCCGTGGTTTTAACTACGGTGTTGACTTTGGCGGTGGGCACACTTTCGTTATTAAATTTAGCAATAAGGTAACTACAGGCCAGGTGCACGATGTGGTTGATAAAGTTTTAGGTCGTGGTACCGAGGTTAAAACTTATGGTGCTGATAAGATCAGCATTAATACCAATTACCTTATCAATGATACTTCGCCTACGGCAGATGATAAGGTGCAAGCTGCTTTATTACAAGCATTAGCTGCTAACCCGGCTACCAAAATCAATGCAAGCCAGATATTAAGTCATCAAAAAGTTGAAGCAACTATAGCTAATGAAGTAAAAGCATCAGCAAAATGGACAATTATTATTGCCATTATTGTTATCTCGGCTTATATTTTTATCAGGTTCCGTAAATGGCAGTTTAGCTTAGGCGCCATGATTGCTACCGCGCATGACGCGTTACTGGTACTTTCATTCTTCTCATTATTTAAAGATGTATTACCATTCTCTTTAGATATTGACCAGGCATTCATTGCGGCATTGCTTACTGTAATTGGTTATTCAATTAACGATACTGTAGTAGTATTTGACCGTATCCGTGAGTTCCTTCATCTTCACCATGCAAAAACTGATGATCCTGAAGAAGTAATTAACCATGCCATTAACAATACACTAAGCCGTACCATTATTACCGCCTTTACGGTAATACTTATATTAGTAATATTATTCATATTCGGTGGTGATGTTATACGTGGTTTCTCATTCGCATTACTAATAGGTGTTATTTTCGGTACCTATTCGTCAATATGTGTGGCAACACCGGTAATCATCGACTTTGGAAAAAAAGACCTGAGGTAACAGTTAATGGTTAAATAGGTTGATTAAGTGAGTAGTTAACCATTCTCTTAATCAACTACTCACCAAAAACATATTTTTAAAGGCTCCAAAGAACATTTGGAGCCTTTTTTGTTTATATCAAATTGCTGAACTTTAAACATTAAAAAATAATCTACTATAACATGAGCAATACTAATCTATCAAAGTTTCCCGTAGTAGTTGTCATAGGTGGTGGCTTTGGCGGTATAGAAGTAGTCAAACAGCTGGCCGATAAACCTGTAGAAGTTGTATTAATAGACAAACATAATTACCATACTTTTCAACCGCTGCTTTACCAGGTGGCCACAGGCAGTCTGGAAGCAGAATCTATTGCTTTCTCATTAAGGAAAAACTTTTCCAGTCAGAAGAACCTGCGTTTTCGCAACACCGAGGTTACACATATTGACACTGCCACCAACACGGTAGATACAACCATTGGCTCCATAAAATACGATTACCTGGTTATAGCAACCGGCTCAACCACTAACTTTTTCGGCAATAAAGAGATTGAGCATTATGCTATGCCCATGAAATCAATTCCCGAGGCTCTTAACCTGCGTTACCTGGTGTTACAGAACCTTGAGGAGGCTATTTTAAAGCCCTCTAAGGAAGAACGTGCTTCTTACTTATCATTTGTATTGGTAGGTGCCGGCCCTACCGGTGTAGAGCTTGCAGGCGCGTTGGCCGAGCTACGTAATCATGTGCTTAATCAAGATTATCCCGAGCTGACAAAAGAAGAAATGAAGGTTTACCTGGTTGACTTTTTACCCAAAGTATTAGGGCCATTCTCTGACGAGGGATCAAAAGCAGCTCAGGACTTTTTGACCGGTATGGGCGTTGAGTTACTGCTGAACGTAAAGGTAGAAAGCTATGACGGTAATGAAATAAAATTTGAAGGTGGCAAAACCATCCATACTAAAAATGTAATATGGTCTGCAGGTGTAATGGGTGTTATACCCGATGGTATTGCCAAAGAAGGAATTGAACGCGGTAACCGCATCAGGGTTGATAACATTTGCCGTATGGTTGGCAGCAACAATATATTTGCCATAGGCGATGTAGCCGCCATGATAACTGATGAGACACCAAAAGGCCATCCCGGTGTAGCACAGGTAGCTATCCAGATGGGTCAGGCAACCGGTAAAAACATTATCCGCCTGTTAAGGGAAGAGCAAACGGTTCCTTTTAAATACAACGATAAAGGGTCATTGGCAACCATAGGCCGTAATAAAGCCGTTGCCGATTTAGGCAAGATCAAATTCCAGGGATTTTTTGCATGGTTGGTATGGATGTTTGTGCATTTGATATCATTAATGGGTGGCCGCAACCGGGTTGTTGTATTTATTAATTGGGTAGCAAGCTATTTAACTTACAATGGAGGCACCAGGCTGATAATACGTAGCTTTAAGCGCGAAGAATTAGTGCAAAAGGACGAACAGGTATCCAAACCGGATTAGTACATGCCCGAAATAATAAAGATTACAGAATGCCCGCGTGATGCTATGCAGGGTTTGCATGAGTTTGTACCCACCCACGTAAAGGCGGCTTACATTAACCTGCTTTTACAGGTAGGGTTTGATACTATTGACTTTGGAAGCTTTGTATCGCCCAAAGCCATACCCCAAATGCGCGATACTGCCGAGGTTTTAAACAAGCTGGATTTAGACAACACCAAATCTAAATTATTGGCTATTATTGCCAATTACCGGGGTGCCGAAGATGCCGCAAGTCATGATGAGATAACTTACTTAGGTTATCCCTTTTCAATATCCGAAACTTTCCAGCTGCGCAACACCAATACAAACATTCACCAGGCTTTTGATAATGTAAAGCAGATAGCCGCGTTATGTACTGCTAAAAACAAAACAATGCTGGTATACCTCTCTATGGGGTTTGGTAACCCTTATGGGGATGAATGGAACACAGAGATAGTGCAGCAATGGACAGAAAAACTGGTTAAAGAAGGTATTTATAATATTGCTTTGTCTGATACTATTGGCATTGCCACACCTGAGCAGATAAGCAGTTTATACCCTGCCTTAGCAAAAGAATTTTTGGGCGTTCAATTTGGCGTGCATCTACATTCCACACCTGATACATGGCAGGAAAAAATAGCCGCAGCCTATGAAAACGGCTGTACTAAATTTGATGCTGCATTAAAAGGATATGGTGGCTGCCCAATGGCCAAAGACGAGCTCACAGGCAACATCGCTACCGAAAACCTAATAGCATACCTCTTGCACCAAAACATCACCCCGGGGCTTAATTTAGATAAACTGAGCGAGGCGATGAATTATACGGAAAAGGTTTTTAAAGTCTAACCATGTCATTGCGAGGAGCGTAGCGACGCGGCAATCTCGTAGTCAGTGCATATTCGCTTGTCCCGCTACGAGATTGCCACGGCTTTCCAATGCACTTACCCCTGCATAAGCCTCGCAATGACATATTGTAAAGCACGCAATGACGCTACAGGAAATATCTTAATTCTTGACTCTTGCTTCTTGTCTCTTGATTCTTACCTCTTGAATCTATCTACCCTTCACCATTTTATAATGTTTTATTCCGGCTTCCTCAAATTCAGGTCCAACCTTTTCAAAGCCAAATTTTTCATATAGGGTTACGGCCGGTGTTTGCGCATGCAGATAAATATAACCGGCATCGGCAGGCAAATCAGCCAAAACGGCTTTTACCAGTTCTGCCCCTATACCACCACGAAACTTTGAAAGTACAGCAAAGCGCTCTAGCTTATAGCCCTTATCAGTCTTTCTCCAGCGGGCAGCGCCGGCAGGTTCACCATTAACTGTGGCTAAAAAATGTGTGGATATATCTTCATTCTCGCGCTCCAGCTCGGGCGGGCAGTTTTGTTCGTCAACAAACACTTCGCGCCTAATAGCAAATGCTTTTTCAAGGTCGTGGGGTTCACTAATTTTTGATACTTGTATTTTTGATTCTATTTTTGTAGGCATGTTGATAATGCGGTTTCGATCTAAACCCTGTTAGTTTGGTACTATGATTCTCTTCTGCAGCATCTATTGAGTGTGTACAGGTCAAATCATCTTCTTTTATGGCAAGTTCAGATAATTTTACGTAAAACTTATGCAACTGATCCAGGTCCAGCTCACTCAGGTTCTCAATATCAACCATTCTGTTGCTGGCTCCCTGGTGTGATGCAAGCAGCTCGTTTAGTTTTAAATGAATGGCTTTTGAATCCTTATTTTGTGTTTTTTGGATCAGGAACACCATTAAAAAGGTAATAATAGTGGTACTTGTATTGATAATGAGCTGCCAGGTATCTGAGTAATTAAATACCGGCCCGGTTATCAGCCAAACAACAATAGTACTCATAGCAATTATAAATGCAGCTGAGCTACCGGTTGCGGCTGTTGCCCAATTTGCAAAGCGTTCAAATAAATTATTGTTTTTCTTGGCCATGGCTATTAGATTTTACATTACAACCCAAAAAAACCGCCAATGTTCTTAACAAAGGCGGTTTTCATTACTAAACGTTTTATTAATATTAATTATAGCTTGCTGTTTACATCAATGCAATTCAGGTCGCCAAATGCTTCGGTAAGTCTTTTAACAAAGGTTTCTTCGGCTTTGCGTAACCATACACGCGGATCGTAATATTTTTTGTTTGGAGAATCTTCACCATCCGGGCTGCCTATTTGTGATTGCAAATAAGCTTCTTTTGCCTGGTAGTAATCTCTTATACCTTCCCAAAATGCCCATTGCATATCGGTATCAATATTCATTTTAATAGCTCCGTAAGATATCGCTTCGCGAATTTCTTCCTGGCTTGAACCTGATCCGCCGTGGAATACAAAGTTGATTGGTTTTGCAGCAGTAAGGCTGTGCTTTTGTTTTAAAAACTCTTGTGAGTTATGCAGAATTACTGGCTGTAATTTCACGTTACCCGGTTTGTAAACACCATGTACGTTACCAAAAGCCGCGGCAATGGTAAAGCGGTGGCTAACTTTTGAAAGTTCTTCATAAGCATAAGCAACTTCTTCTGGCTGCGTATATAAACGTGAGCTATCAACGTCAGAGTTATCTACACCGTCTTCTTCGCCACCGGTAACACCTAATTCAATTTCAACAGTCATGCCCATTTTGGCCATGCGCTCAAGATATTTAGCAGATATTTCTATATTTTCTTCAATAGGCTCTTCAGAAAGATCAAGCATGTGTGATGAAAACAATGGTTTGCCTGTTTCAGCAAAGAATTTTTCACCATGCTCTAATAAACCGTCAATCCATGGCAATAATTTTTTTGCGGCATGGTCGGTATGTAAAATAACCGCTATACCATAATGCTCTGCCAGTAAATGCACGTGCTTCGCAGCAGATACACCACCTAAAATACAAGCTTGTAATTTTGAATTATCTAATGATTTACCGGCGTAAAACTGAGCGCCGCCATTTGATAACTGGATAATAACCGGTGAATTAACAGCTTTAGCTGT
>JAQBNZ010000217.1 GCA_028288285.1 Mucilaginibacter sp. | reverse complement strand
TCTTCTTTTCCTTTGTGAGGGCTGAAACGTTCTTTTCATGGCTATATTTTATTCTTTATTCTACTTCTTCCGTTTTAAAAACAAGAGTGCAAATGTAGCCTTTTTTTTAGTTTTTTCAAATACAAATGTGGTTATTTAATAATGCGTATTTATCAACATATTAACATCTATATTTAAGCTATGAAATTTGCTGCTATTTTAATATTGTTATTATTGCCATTATTTGCCCTGTGCCAGGATCCTATGGCTCAACATTACAAAGTATATAATACCGTTAAAAAGAGCGCGGCAACCCTTGATGACATTATAAATGACATGAGCAAAGCCGATGTTTTATTTTTTGGCGAAGAACATAACGACTCCACCGGGCATTACCTGGAGCAACTGTTGTTTAAAAAACTGGCCGACAAATACCCAGCTAAAACGGCACTATCAATGGAAATGTTCCAAACCGATTGCCAGACCGTTTTAAATGAGTACCTGGCCGGTTTTATAGGCGAGAAAAACCTTATCACCGAAGGCCGTGCATGGAAAAACTATAAAGATTACCGCCCAATGATTGAGACGGCAAAGGCAGCACATTTACCGGTTGTTGCAGCTAACGCTCCTACACGCTATACCAATATGGTTACCCACCTGGGGTTAACTGATTTGCAAAAGCTGGATGCCAAAGCCAAAACATGGTTACCACCCCTGCCAATTGATACTGCTACCGGGCCATATTATGAAAAGTTTGTAACCATTATGGGCGGTCACAGTGCAATGGGCGATTTAAAAATCTATCAGTCACAAAACTTATGGGATGCTACCATGGGCTACTCTATAGCGCAGTTTTATAAAGCAAATAAGGGCTTTAAGATATTCCAGGTTAACGGCGATTTTCATAGCGAGGAAAAATTGGGTACCGTGGCACAGCTAAAAAAATACGCTCCTAAAATTAAAGTGATAAACATTGGGGCATACACCGATGATAGCTTTGATAGTCCTGAATGGGCTAAGTTTGCCCGGTTTGGCGATTATATTATCCTCACCGATCCTAAATTACCAAAGACCTATTAATTATTAGTCATTAGTGGAAATTTGCTAAAAAAGCGATGTTTTAATCATTTCTTGACTAAGCAAGGCGGCCAGTTTCTTAGGCGCAGTTTCTATGTAGGCGGTTTTTAATATATCTGTAAGCAAATCCTCACGCACTATTTGCAGGTTAATAATAGTCCACCCCTGTTTACCCCATTTATTAGGTACCGGATATATTACCGTATTATCAAATGCCGAAAACACATCCTGATCAATAGCTGATAGCTTTACGGTCGCTGTGTTATTTTTAACATCAAGCGTAGCGAATATCTTTTTATTAATCCTGAAGGATGTTTTTTCAAAATGAAGAGCTTCGGTTACCTCGGGGAGAGAAAATGCTATTTGGCGAAATGTTTCAAGATTAACCATACAGCGAATTACTTCTTAGCCGCTAATATATCACGTATATCTATAAGCAGCAGTTCTTCTTTAGTTGGTGCAGGTATAACCGTTGGCGCCACAGCTTCTTTCTTTTTCAACCTGTTAATAGCAGTTATAATCATAAATAGCGAGAAGGCAATAATCAAAAATGAAATTACCTGCGATAAAAAATTACCATACTTAATGGCCGTACCCGGTACAACCAACTGGCTTAAGTTGGATAGATTTGCCGCTTTTAAAGCAGGTGTTAAAACTGCAGGCGTAATAATATCCTCAACAAGAGAGCTTACTATTTTACTAAAGGCAGCGCCTATAACTACAGCTATGGCTAAATCTAAAACGTTGCCTTTAACGGCAAATTCCTTAAACTCTTTAACAAATCCCATAATGTAATTTTGTGAATTTAAAGTTATTAAATAATTATGAGCTTATTCAAAGAAAATAAGGCCAAAAATATTTAAAAACGTAAATAACCGCTTACAATAATTTTTAAACTTTAAGGTAATTGGTGTATTTTTGACCTCGTCTATAATTATGCTTAAACAAAATCTACAGCAAAAACTTTTACAAAAACTTTCTCCGCAGCAAATACAATTTATAAAATTGCTGCAGGTACCTACGGTATCATTAGATACCCGTATAAAAGAAGAGCTTGAGGAAAACCCGGCCCTTGAAGATATTAGTTTAACCAACTTAAACGAGCCCGAAGAACAATACCCTGATCGTGACCCTGATGAAGATACCTACAACGGCGAAGAGGAAAAGGGAGAAATGGATGAGTTTAATATTGACGATTACCTGCAGGATGATAGCGTTAATGATTACGGATCGCGCTATGACCAAAACGGTGAGGATGAAGACGAGCGCAAAGAGATACCCATTGCTGTGCAAAGCTCATTTTTTGAAAGCCTGCAGGCACAACTTGACCTTCTTCCGCTATCAGATAAAGATTTTAGTATAGGTAAACAAATAATTGGCAGTTTAGATGATGATGGCTACCTGCGCAGGCCCATTATGTCGCTTACTGATGACCTTGCATTTTCCCAGAATGTAATGGCTGATGATGAAGAGGTGGAGGATATGCTAAAAGTAATACAAAGCTTTGACCCTCCGGGTGTTGGCGCACGCAGCTTGCAGGAATGCCTGCTAATACAGTTACGCCGTAAGGACCCTAACGACCCAATTATTAAAAAAGCTATAATGGTGGTTGAAAACTACCTGGAAGAGTTTACCCGCAAGCATTACGATAGGCTGGAACGCTCTTTAAACATGACCTCGATTGAGTTGCGTGGCGTGGTGAATGAGATATTGAAACTGAACCCTAAACCGGGTGATAGTAATGAGGTAAGCACCAAGCAAATGCAGGTAATACCTGATTTTCATATCAGTAACAATGATGGCTTTTTAATGCTTACCTTAAACTCAAAGAATGCGCCGGAGCTAAAAGTGAGCCGCTCCTATCAGGAGATGTTTCAACATTATGATAAGGCTGCGCAAAAAGATAAAAAGCTGAAGGAAGCCGTGCAGTTTGTAAAACAAAAGCTCGATTCGGCCAAGTGGTTTATTGATGCTATAAAGCAACGACAGCAAACTTTGCTGAAAACCATGAATGCCATAATGCAATACCAATACGATTTCTTTTTAACCGGCGATGATAAGAACCTGAAACCAATGATCCTTAAGGATATTGCAGACAGGATAGGTATGGATATATCAACCGTATCACGCGTGGCCAATTCCAAATATGTACAAACTGAGCATGGTACTTTCCTGTTAAAATCTTTCTTCTCTGAAGCTATACAAACCGAAAGCGGCGAAGAGGTTTCAAACAAAGAGGTGAAGAAGATACTGGAAGAAAATATTGGCAAGGAAGACAAACGCCACCCATTGGCAGATGAAAAGCTAACAGACATTCTTAAAGATGCCGGTTACAATATTGCCCGCCGTACCGTTGCCAAATACCGCGAACAAATGAATATCCCGGTGGCAAGGTTGAGGAAAGAACTATAAGCTTCAGAGAATCAGGAGATAAGAGTCAAGAACAAGAAATAAGACAAAAGCACTTTAAGTTTATTAAAGAGCTTTGCTTTTTATCAATGATCTTAGTTCTTGTCTCTTATCTCTTGATTCTTTTCTCTTGTTTCTTGATTCTAACATCTTGTTTCTATGCCTCTACCAGCCATGCTGCGGGCTGGTTAGTTTATAGCGGTTATTGAGTAATATGCCTATCACAATTTCATGCGTGCCATTGCTTACTGTGCGCAAGGCCGATGTAGTAATATCATAAGAGTACCCCACGTTTACAAACGAACTTAAGTTAAAGCCTGCCAGTACCGCATATGAATCATTTTTACGGTACGACCCGCCGAACCAAAACCTGTCACGGAAGGACATTTTTAAATTAATATCAAATGTTGTAGGTACAGGCTGTATAAATTTTAGCAATGCTGATGGTAAAAGTGCAATATCATCAGATACAAAAACCTTGTACCCGGCCGTTAAAAGAAAGTGAGGAACTGTTTTGCTTTGGTTGGCTGTATTACCTGTAGTAATGTATAAGTTTTGAGGTAGCACCTGCTGTGCCGATACACCCACATAATAATTAGATGAGTACGCCCATAAACCCACCCCCAGGTCAGGTTTCCATTGGCTGGCATTTAAATTGTTAATGGTTGGGTCATTAGGGTTCTCAAGGGTTATTAATGCGGTATTTAAATTAATATGGTTTACCCCTGCTGCCACACCAACTGCCAGGTTTAATTTGCTTGTAATACCTAAGTGGTAGGCGTAGGTTGCATTAAGATTTGTTTGTGTAATTGGGCCGGCTTTATCAGAAACTACTGTAAAACCAATGCCATGATGAGGCTCAGACGCGCGATAGTCTTGCGTATATAACCTGCTTTGCGGGTACTCGCCACCTGAAGTAGGAAAAGCCGAAGCATCACCCTGTACAAAATCTGTCCCTATTGGTGCGTTTATACTAAAGTAGCTGGTTACAGGTGCACCTTCAAGGCCTGTCCATTGGCTGCGGTACCCCATCTTAACATCGGTATAATTTTCAATACCGGTAACAGCCGGATTTAACAGGTAGTTATTAAAAACGTACTGTGTATATTGTGGCCGCTGCTGTGCCTTTACAAACAACACTAATACATGTAACGCTATTATTAATAGTAATAACTTTTTATAAAACATTTATCTAATAATGGTGATGGTAACATTGCCAGAAATGACCTTACGGCCATTTTTAGTGTTTGTAATATGGTAATTTGTATTTACCCGACCCAAAGTATAGCAGATGTGTGATAAAAGTACATATTCCTTTTTTAATTATTCTGCCATTCTTACCACCGATTGAAACATTTGCAAATCAGTAGCTTTATGTAAGCAATAAATTCAATAATTATTAAAAAAACTTATCCGGGTTAGGAACAAGGTTCAGGAACGATCCAAATTTTTGCTCATAGTTCGACTGATCTAATCGATAATAGAATGCCCCTTTTTTAGATGATAACTTATCCTTTTCGGCAAGCTTCACTAATAAACCGGTTGAAAGCAGTTTGCGGCTAAAGTTACGATCATCAAATTTGGTTTGATAAACCCCTTCATACAAGGCTTGTAGCTGTGGTATGGTAAACCTATCTGGCAGTAGTTGGAATAGTATAGGATGTAGTGCTGCTTTATAACGCAATTGCCGTAAAGCCATTTTAACCATTTCGGCATGGTCAAAAACCATCTCCGGCATTTCATTTAATAAAAACCATTCGGGATTATGCTCATCACTTAGCTGTTGTTCATATTGCTGAATATCAATTAATGCAAAATATGCTATTGATATGGTACGTTCAACAGGGTCACGGTCTGGCTTGCCAAACACTCTAAATTGCTCTATATAAATATTTTTTAGGCCTGTACGTTCTTCTAAAACCCTTGCTGCTGCATCCTCCGGGGCTTCAGAGGGTTCAACAAAACCGCCCATTAAGCTCCATTTACCACTTTCGGGCTTTAAACTGCGCTTTACCAGTAACAATTTTATGTTAAAGCTATCAAATCCAAATATGATACTATCTACTGCTACTAAAATTCTTTTTTGCCCGGGGTATTCCTGCTGCATATGGTATTAGGTTTATTTACAAGTGTAAAAAATATTCAGCATTTTACTATTATAGAATGTAATGCTTTTGTAACGAAACATTTTAAACCCAGGCATTATTAATAATACTTTGATATTTACTTAATTTAACACCATACTTAAACAAAGCAATTAATTGGAAACCATTTTAAATATACAAAACCTTAACAAAACGTATAAAAGCGCCGGCCGTGTTTTAACAGTTTTGGATGATATAAATTTCAGCATCGGCACAGGTTCAACAAACGCCATTGTGGGCCCATCAGGTAGTGGTAAAACAACACTGCTTGGCTTATGCGCAGGTTTGGATAGCGCAAGTTCGGGCATAGTGGAACTTAATGGCATTGGTCTGGGTAATTTAGGCGAAGACAAGCGTGCACAGGTGCGCAACCAATATGTTGGCTTTATATTTCAGAACTTTCAGTTGTTGCCCACGTTAACGGCTTTAGAAAACGTGATGGTACCGTTAGAGCTTCGCGGAGAAAAGAATATCAAGGCACGCTCGCAAGATCTGTTAGATAAAGTTGGCCTGGCTGATCGTGGTCACCACTACCCTGCTCAATTATCAGGCGGCGAACAGCAAAGGGTATCATTGGCAAGGGCTTTTTCCAACTCGCCAAAAATATTATTTGCTGATGAGCCTACCGGCAACCTGGATGCCGAAACCAGCGAAAAAGTTGTAAAACTGATATTTGACCTAAACCGCGAAGCTGGAACTACATTGGTTTTGGTTACGCATGATTTGGAACTGGCTGCCAAAACACATCGCATAATAAAAATAAAAGGCGGCAAACTGGTTGCTGATGAAAGAACCGGTAATGAATAATCAGCACATGGATACCGTAAATTATAACCGTAAGATAAATTTTGCCTGGTTGTTTAAGATGGCACTGCGTGATAGCCGTCGTAACCGCAGCAGGTTATTGCTGTTCATCTCCTCTATTGTTTTTGGCATTGGCGCGCTGGTAGCTATCTATTCTTTCAAATACAATATTCAGAATGATATTAACGATCAGGCAGCCACTTTAATTGGTGCCGACCTTACCATCACCGGTAACAAAGTACCCGATGCCAAACTAAAAGCGCTTATTGATCCATTGGGCAATGAACGTTCGCAGGAACGCAGCTTTGCCTCTATGATATACTTTACAAAAAATAAGGGGACAAGGCTGGTACAAGTGAGAGCTTTAGAAGGTAATTTTCCTTATTATGGCACATTAGAGACTGTTCCCTTACAAGCAGGCACCAATTTCAAAAAAGGCAAATATGCTTTGGTTGATAAAACCCTGATGCTGCAGTTTAACGCCAAAGTGAACGATTCTATAAAAGTTGGCAACATTACTTTTGTGATAGCAGGCTTACTAAATAAAGCACCGGGGCAAACCGGTATCTCATCGGGCATTGCACCGGTGGTTTATATTCCTTTAAGGTACTTGGAGCAAACCGGGCTGGCAAAGCTGGGCAGCCGTATCACTTACAGCTATTTTTATAAGCTTAAGCGTAACCAAAACGTAAGTAAGCTGGTAAAAAAATTGGAGCCTAAACTTGATAAGGATGGCTTTAATTACGAAACCATTGAAACTCGTAAGGAAAACACAGGTCGCGCTTTTGCCGATCTGTCAAGGTTCCTGTCGTTAGTTGGTTTTATTGCCCTGTTACTGGGCTGCGTTGGTGTTGCAAGCGCCATCAACATTTATATCCGCGAGAAGATACAGTCTATTGCCATAATGCGCTGCATGGGGGTTAAGGCATCAGAAGCGTTTTTAATTTACCTGATACAAATTACCGGCATTGGCCTTATAGGCTCGTTTGCAGGTGCACTATTAGGTAGCGGCATACAACACCTGCTGCCATTAGTATTGAAAGACTTTTTGCCAATAACCATTTCTGTAGGCATTTCGTGGATGGCTGTTTGGCAAGGCATACTTTTAGGCATAATTATATCTGTGTTGTTCGCGCTGTTACCGTTAATATCTATCCGCAATATATCGCCGCTGAATACGCTGAGGCTTTCTGTTGATGATATTACAACTATTAAAGATCCATTAAGATGGATGGTTTATTTACTGGTGCTGCTGTTCATCACATCATTTAGTTACCTGCAACTGGATAGCTGGATGGGTGCCGGAATATTCACCATAGGCATTGCTATAGCATTTTTAATACTTACCGCCATTGCGTGGCTGCTTATAAGGTTCACCCGGTTACTTGTCATGAGTTCATGGAGTTACATTTGGCGACAAGGATTTGCAAACTTATACAGGCCAAATAATCAAACCATTATACTTACTGTTTCCATAGGTTTAAGCACTGCCTTCATTTGCACATTATTTTTGATACAACAACTGCTTATCGGGCAGGTAACCTTATCAACCGGCGCAAATCAATCAAATATGATATTATTTGATATACAAAGCCCCCAGGAAAAAGCCGTTGCCAATCTCACACGTAAACAAGGTCTGCCTATACTTTCGCAAGTACCTATCATTACCATGCGGATAGATAAAGTGAACGGTAAAACTGCCACTGATGTTAAAAAGGACACTACATTGCGCATATCTCCCCGTGTGTTTACTTATGAATACAGGGTTACTTATCGTGATTCTCTTACTTCGTCAGAAAAAATAACAAGCGGCTCCTGGATAGGTAAATCCGAACCGGGCAAAGAGATACCGGTTTCCGCAGAGGAACGTTTTGCAGAACGGGCAAAAGTAAAAATTGGCGATAAGCTATTATTTAACGTACAGGGCATAATGATGTCCGCCTATGTAAGCAGTATACGCAAAGTGAATTGGAATAAGATATCTACTAACTTCCAGATAGTATTTCCTACAGGGGTTTTAGAAGATGCACCACAGTTTCATGTTTTGTTAACGCATGTGCCCTCAAACGCAGTTTCTGCAAAATTTCAGCAGATTGTTGTACAACAGTTCCCTAATGTATCAATTATTGATCTGGGGCTTGTACTAAACGTATTGGATGAGCTGTTGAATAAGATTGGTTATGTTATTAAGTTTATGAGCGGGTTTAGTATTATAACGGGGATAATTGTGCTGATCTCATCTGTTCGCATCAGTAAATACCAACGGATACAGGAAAGCGTTTTATTACGCACTCTGGGTGCCAGCCGCAAACAGATTTTTGCTATTACAGCCCTGGAATATTTATTTTTAGGAGCGTTGTCTGCATTAACAGGTATCGTGATAGCTATTGGATCAAGCTGGTTACTGGCTAAATACAATTTTGATATGCCATACAATGTTAGTTTATTACCGGTTGGCATAATCTTTATTGTTATAACGTTATTAACGGTTATAATAGGGCTGCTAAATAGTCGTGGTATTTTAAACAAACCACCACTTGAAATTTTGCGGTCAAACACATAATATTATTATGCTACGTAAATTAAAATCTCTGTTATTAATACCTGTTATTGTTATTGCAAGCTGTGATAGCGGTAGTAAACCGTCACAAAGCAGTACTTCAAAACCCGAAACGGCAGCTGCTTCATCACACACAAAAACTATTCTGTTTTTTGGCGATAGCTTAACCGCCGGTTACGGCCTTGATGACCCTGCCGATGCGTTTCCTAATCAGGTTCAGCATAAAATAGATTCGGCCAGACTGCCTTACACCGTTATTAACGGTGGCTTAAGTGGTGAAACTTCTGCCGGAGGTAAAGGGCGTATAGACTGGCTCTTAAAACAGCCCATTGATGTTTTTGTGTTAGAACTAGGTGCTAATGACGGCCTGCGTGGCATCCCCATTAAAGAAACTACTCAAAACCTGCAAGCTATTATTGACAGGGTAAAAGCAAAGTACCCTAATGCCAAACTTGTAATGTTGGGTATGCAGGTACCTCCTAACATGGGCGCCGATTATGTTACCGGATTTAAAAACATTTTCCCCCAACTGGCTGCTAAAAATAAAATGGCCCTGGTACCTTTCCTACTGCAAAATGTAGGCGGTGTACGCTCATTGAACCAGGCTGATGGTATCCATCCAACCGCAAAGGGGGCTAAGATACTGGCAAATAACGTTTGGGATGTTTTGAAGGATGTGCTGTAACCGGGATTTAGCGGATTTGGTCGATTAACAGGATTTTTTAATAATGATGTCATTGCGAGAAGCGCAGCGACGTGGCAATCTCGTCGCCGATGCATGACCGCTCTACCTGTGAGAGACGTGAAGTATCTCTTCGCCAATACTTATTCGCCTAACGTCCTACGAGATTGCCGCGCTATCGCTCGCAAATGACATGACTTGTAATGACATTTTACTTTTGCAATAACATTTTATTCCGCTAAAGAGGATTTATAGCCCTATCCAAATGCACATAGCCGCCATCAACATAAATCAATTGCCCGGTGGTATGGCTTGATCTGTCTGATAATAGAAAAACAACCGTATTGGCTATCTCTTCGGTAGTAGTCATACGGTTACCGAGGGGAATTTTAGATTCAATTTCAAGGCGTTTTTCGGTCGGATTGGGTAATGTGCTTATCCATGATTCGTAGAGAGGTGTCCAACACTCAGCAACTACCACAGCATTTACACGGATGCCATATTTCAACAACTCAACCGCCCACTCACGTGTAAGCGCATTACGGGCACCGTTAGAGGCTGCATACCCTGAGGTATTTCCCTGGCCCGTATCGGCAGTTTTTGAAGTGATATTAAGAATAGCACCTTTTGATATTTTTAAAGCCGGAAGGGCATAGTGAGCAATTAAATAATAATGGACCACGCTTTTATGCAGCGATGCCATAAAGCTTTCATAATCGCCATTCTCCAGTCCTACGCCATCATTTACACCTGCATTATTAACCACGCCATCAATTCGACCATATCGGTCTATAACTGTTTGTACAGCTTTTTTACATTCTTCGGGCAGGGTAAGTTCAGCAACTATATGATCAACCTTTAAGCCATTAGCTTTTATAGCTTCAACAACGTTTAAATTATCCGCCCCACTCCTGCCAATTATCACCGGGATAGCACCTTCGGCAGCCAAAGCATGCACTATGCCTTCGCCAATACCTTTAGCACCGCCCGTTACTATTATTATTTTATCGGTTAAATTCAGGTTCATATTAATTATCTTTAATGTGCGCCCACCAGTTGTACTTTCTTAACCCTTAAATTGTTTAAGCCAAACCATAATATGGCTACAAAGGAAATTCCCGGTACCAGGTAAGCCACCTGTATGTTTGTCATATCAGATAGGCGGCCCATAATTGGCGGCATAATGGCGCCACCTACAATACCCATAATAACCAATGAGGAACCCAGTTTTGTTTTGGCCCCCAGGTTGCGTATGCTCAATGAGAATATAGTTGGGAACATGATAGACATAAAAAACCATACTGCCATTAAAGTATACACAGCGGCCTTACCATCAAGGTTAACAGCCGATATGATCAGTATAATATTGATAATGGCATAGGTTACCAATAGTTTCACCGGACTAAAAAAGCGCATTAGGAACGTGCCTATAAACCTGCCTGCCATAAAGCCTGCAAATGCAAGCGGCAAATAAATGGTTGATGCAGTTTTTTCCGATATATCACCCACTCTTTCGCTAAAGCGGATAAAGAAACTGCTTACACAGGCCTGACCACCAACATAAAAGAATATAGCCAGCACACCAAACATTAGATGCTTGTTACTTAACAGTTCGGCAATGCGTGCGCTTAAAGGTCGCTGCTCATTTCTCACCTCATCACTGCTTTCCTCTTTAATAACCGGGAATGTGGTGCGCCAAACCATCATGGCCACTAAAAAAACAACTATGCTTATAACAATAAAAGGTATTTGCACTGAGGCAGCTTCCTTATTTAAATAATCATTCAACTGGGCTGCCGACATGCCTTTTTCTTCCGTTTCACTTAAGGTTTTACCTGACAGGATGAATGTACCACCCATAAGTGGTGCAACGGTTGCTGCCAGGCCGTTAAATGATTGTGAAAAATTAATACGTTGGGTAGCGCTTTTGGGGTCGCCTATTAACGTTATTAGTGGATTGGCCGCAGTTTCCAAAAAGGCCATACCCGAAAAAACCACAAATAATGCCCCTAGGAAGAAAGCATAATTACGTACCGCAGCAGCAGGATAAAATAGTAATGCACCGGCTGAGAATAACAGTAATCCAAAAATAATACCGCCCTTGTACCCGTACTTTTTCATGAATTGTGCCGCAGGGATAGGCAACAAAAAATAGGCAATGTATGATGCTGAATCAATTAGAGACGATTGAAAATCTGATAACCGACAGGCCTTTTTAAGGTGAGGTATTAATATGGGATTCAAATTAAGAGCAAAGCCCCATAAAAAAAACAAAGAGGTAATTAGCGCTACGGCTGTAAATGTGCTGTTTTTTGGCATTGATGTAAGAATAAATTGGTGCGCTTAATATAGATATTTAATTTATTTCCAGCTCATCTTTTGATGGCAACTTTGGGAACGCGCCATGAGGGCCGCTCTGGTACCAAAAAACTACCGATGCTATATCATCCTGTAAAGGTAAATACCTGCCACCTGAGCGCCAGCCTAATGCCTGCAGGGTCACTTTTAAATTTTTCTCAAAACGGATAGGGTCGGCAATGTGCCAGCGGTATAAACCAAAGCGTTGGGCAACGTTGTACAATCCATCACCCCTAATAACTTGCGGCAGGCCGGTATAGGGCCCAGTAAACTCTGTGTATGCCCGGGTTTCAGAACCATCCGGGTTCTTTTTACGGGTCTCAAAATTGTATGATCCGCAAAAATAATCTTCGGTGCCGGTACCTATAATGGTGGGGAACTTAGTATCGCCATCCATAAAAAACTTTATTTCGCCTTCTCCCCACCAGCCGTTTTTGTTTGAGCCATAAGCCAGGTAAGTACCCACGTATTGCCCTTTGCCTTGTATGCTATCAACCAAAACATAATCCTTTTTGTACGGCAGCGGGTTTATACGCCTAAACTGCGCATGAAAATATGCCGCATCATCAGGTACTTTTGTCAGTGTATAATCTACCTGGTAATATAACACCATATCTTCATTGTCAATATTCTCCATAGTAATACGGCATTTTTTGCGGAACGGCATTGGCCAGTAACAGTTAAAAGCGCTACCAGGGTTTACCACAACCGCCAGCGATTGCACCGGCGCATATTTGCCCCAGCCCATGCAAAAGAAATCGCCTACCGGCGCTTCAACAGAAGGGGTTGTCTCATCGTCCCAGTAAAAACGAATAATGGAATAGCGCCAGTTGCCGGTCGGTGTCATCCAAATATGCTGAATAGCACCCTGCCCGTCAATTTCGGCAACGGTATAGGTTGTATGTTTTTTAATGACAACGCTTGGGCTCACCTTCCAGGTTTGGCCCAGCTCGCGTGATGCATTAGCGCCGGTACCGGTTGTAGCCATGCCGCCCTTCCCTTTTTCACCCTTAAAATTCTCCGGACTTATTGACCTGCTAACAGCATCGCTCATACGGTAAATGTTACCCATGTTAGCATCAAGTCCGTTGAATTTTTGCTGTGCATGCACGGTTAAGGCAAGAATGCACAGCATCCCCGCTAAAAAAGCATATTTTCTCATAATTCAGGTTTAATAATTAAAAGTAGGAAATAATCTGTTTATCGAATAAATAGCATGCTACTTCTGAAGCTTTTAGGCATCATTATTTAAAAGCGATATGGTTTTGGTATCTTTGCGCTCTTTATATTTTTTGAAATGGTGTGGGCAGAGAAATTTAAGCTTAAAAAGCAACTAATAAAATCGGTAACTGATGCAGGGTTTAATACCCCTAAAGAAATACAGCTAAAAACGCTGAACCGTATTATTGGCGGACAGGATGTTATAGCTGTAGGCCCTGAAGGCTGCGGTAAAACAACAACTTATGTTTTGAGCACAATAAACCGCTTTAACCATGATGCCGAGGGTGTGCCCAGAGTTTTAATATTAGCTCCCGACCAGGAAAAAATATTTGGTATTGTTACCCAGTTTGAGCAGCTAAACCGTAACAAATCATTAACAATTGTTAGTCTGCATGCCGGTACTACTACCGAGCAACAGATGGATGAACTGGCGGATGGTGCCGACATTGTAGTGGCCACGCCTGACAGGGCACGTGCTATTTACCTTAAACTTGGCCTTAACCTTAATAAAGTTGAGCTGCTTGTAGTTGATGATGCACAGCAGATAGTTAAAAAAGGTTTGCAATTACCAGTTGTTGAACTGGCCAATAGCATTGGCAAAGCACAGCACTTGGTGTTTAGTGAAGTATTGCATGATAAGCTGAACAAGATGATAGAGCCATTTATGCAATTACCTGCCATAATTGAAGTGGAGGAACTTCCTGAAGAGCAATTGCCCGTGCACCCGCAGATGCTGTATCATGTACCTAACTTTGGCACAAAGCTAAACCTGTTGAATTTGTTTTTGTACGATGATGAACTATTCACCAAAACGGTAGTTTTTGCCAATACCCGCCAAACTGCCGAAAAGATATATAAGAGCCTGGAAAACCGCATGCGTAAAGCGGTTGCTGTGCTTAACCCTACCTTTTTTGAGTATAACGGCGTTAAAGATATCAGCGAGTTTAAGGCTAACGCCGAGCAGAGGGTATTAGTTATTGCAAATGAAGGTACCGAAGAAGTTGATCTGCAAAACATCCCCTTCATTATTCATATTGATTTACCGCTGGATAAGGATATATACATTAACCACGTTGTGAACCATGCTATTGATGCGGATGATGAAACACTTGCCTTAACCTTTGCTACCGATTTGGAGCTTGACCAGGTACGTAAAATAGAAAATGCAACCGGTCAAAAAATGCAAAAATCTGATTTGCCGGATGAACTGGTGATAGAAAAAGACCGCAAAGCAAAAGAAACCGAAAAAGAAAAACAGCCGGCAAAGGTTGATCCTAATAAATATGTACCGGGTGAGGCTTTCCACGAAAAGAAGCCTGAAAATTCAAAAACCTATAACTTTAGTTCGGGCTATAAAGCAAAGCTGAATAATAAGAAAAAGCACTAATAAAGTAAGGATGTATAAGGTCGCCCCTACAGGGCGGAAGGTATTGGTGTAAGCATTGCTATAAACAGGTAGTTCCTCCGGAACATTAAATTCCCATAGTGCGGTCCCTATTTATAGGCTTTACTATAAACAGGTAGTTCCTCCGGAATATTCTATAAAAAGTCCCATAGGGACACCCTGTTTATAGCCAATAAAAAGTAACCTTTTAGCCCTGTAGGGGCTTCCTGTTAACGACAATCATATTTTTATTTCTCAATTTCTTTGTGAAGTTCAATGTACAAATCCTCAACCTTTGTACGAGCCCAGGGCGTTTTGCGCAGAAACTTTAGACTGGAGTTAACGCTCGGATTATCCAAAAAACAATTGATACGAATGCGGTAACCCATTTCTGCCCAACCTAAATGCGCTACTAAAGCATTCAGTATAGCTTCTAAAGTTTTACCATGTAGCGGATCTTTTGATTTTTGCTGTTCCATATCTGCAAAAATACATTTTTTAGTCAGGCGGATATTATAGATATACAGTTGCCACCCATCTTAATTTGAATTTAATTTCTTAAAAAATGTTAAATAATTTGGATTATTACGAAATAGTCGTATGTTTACGAAACAATCGTAGAATATGGAGAAATTATCACAACAGGAAGAAGAAGCAATGCAGGCCGTATGGCAGGCAGGTACGGGTTTTATAAAAGATTTTTTATCTCGTATAAATGACCCTAAGCCGCCTTATACTACCCTTGCATCAACCATAAAAAACTTAGAGAACAAGGGTTTTGTAACGAGCGAAAAACTTGGCAACTCATACCGTTATACTCCTGCAATTAACGAAGAGGAATATAAAAAACGATTTATGAGCGGCTTTGTAAGCGATTACTTTAAAAACTCTTACAAAGATCTGGTAACCTTCTTTGCCAACGAGAAAAAGATAAGTGCTGTTGAGTTAAAAGAGATTATAAAATTGATTGAAAAATCTTAACACTTAAAATTATGCCAACGTTGTTTATTTTTTTGTTTAAAGTAAATATTGCACTACTGCTTTTTTGCGCAGGTTATTATTTTGTGCTAAGGCATCTTACCTTTTATTCGCTTAACCGCATTTATCTGGTTACGGCAATTATTTTTGCTACGCTATATCCTAAAATAGATCTTTCTGGCTTTGCGCAAAAGCATGAGGCACTTACCCGTCCGGTGCAAAATGTGGCCTTGGTTTGGCAAGCTCCTGCCGAAAAACTGGCCACCCACACCGATTACTGGCAATGGGCCGAATATGTTTTTTGGGTCGGAGCCACTTTGTTGGCAATAAGATTAGCCGTTCAGCTATTCTCGTTATTAAAACTATACCGCAGTTCTAAACCTGCGCATATACACAACCATGATGTTAGGGTGATGGATGGTGATGCCGCCCCGTTCTCTTTCTGGCAAAGCATTTATGTTAACCCGGCTAACCATACTCCTGCCGATCTGGAAGCAATTTTGTTACATGAGCAGGTACACGTTAACGGCTGGCACACTATTGATATACTCCTTGCAGAACTAAGCAGTATTTTCTATTGGTTTAACCCCGGTATATGGCTCATGAAAAAAGCTGTACGCGAAAATATTGAGTTTATTACTGATCGTAAAATACTGAATAAGGGTTTTGACAGTAAAACCTATCAATATAGCCTGGTGAACGTGAGCTTTAATAATAACACGCCGGGCATTGTAAATCATTTTAATATATCAACCATTAAAAAACGTATAATAATGATGAACGCTAAAAGATCTTCGAGGTTTACCCTTACCCGGTACGCATTTGTTGTGCCTGTTGTTATGGCTTTATTATTGGTATTCACGTTATCAAAGGCCGAGGTTGCTAAGCCCATAACTCTTAAAATTTCAAATGCTATTAAACCGGTAACTACTGCAATTAAGGAAGCGGCCACAACTGCAATTAACAATACTAAAACCGCCATTGCTATCGCTAAAAAAGATACTGTTGTTAAAAACACATTTACTTTTTCAAGCACAATTAATGAAAAGCCAACTGGTGTTAAAGCAAAAGCAGATAGCGTGTTTTTTACATTTACATACAACAAACCCGATACCGGTAAAAAATCTACCTTTTTTATAAGGACTGAAGGAGGTAAAAATGGTTTAGATTCAATGAACTTTGTTCTTAACGGCAAAAAAATAAGTAGTGCCGAGTTCAAAAACATTGATCCTGATAAAATATCTGCTGTAAATATTGTATCGCAGAATGCTATTGATGGCCTTATTGGCCCTGATAATAATTTAACTTTTGATAATGACCGCAATGTACTTTTTATAACTACAAGCGATTCTGAAACAGGTAATAAACTGCTGGAAAGATTAGGCAAACGCCGTCAGCTAACCAGTATCAGAATAAACGGAGTAAACAGGGCACCCGCCACTATTAACGCTTCTGAAATGGCAACAATTGCCGCCCTACCAGCCTTAACCGCAACTGGAAGCGGACATGAACTTGCAACTATAAAAAGTTTGAAAGGCAAAATAAATACAGTAAATATTTACAGTGAAAAGGCTAAATTGAATAGGGTTATTGTAAAAGGTTACCCAGTTAAAACCGATTTAAAGGAAGTTACTGTACGTGGATATGATAATAAGATATATACTACAGATAGTGTTATAACGGTTACTGGATCAGGCTCGGGAAAATTAGCAACCACTTACAGATCAGCACAACCAACCAAAACGATGATTGTTAAAAGTTATCCCAGAGAAAACAGGGTTTATTTACGGGAACTTTCAACAACTTTAAATGATGATCGCGTTGCTGTACAAACCGTTGATCGTGAAACCAGTGCTGTAGTAACACCTGTAGCAATGGCTGATAAACTTTATATTATTGATGGTAAGGAAGCATCTGAAAAAGCAATGAAAAAACTATCAGCCTTTGATATAGACAGGATAAATATGAGCAAGGATACTGATGTAATTAAAAAATATGGCGATAAAGCCAAAAACGGTGTAATATTCATATACACCAAGAAAGATAAAAAGTAAATAGTTAAAAGTTAATTACTTAAACCTAAGTTAGATAAGGTTGATAGGTCTACCCAATCAACCCTAACTTTTTTATAAGGAACTTGTTATTAACGTTTGACAATCATTTCTGGAATTCCGGTTTCAACTCAGCTTTCATCGCCTTGCGAAACTTCATCACCTTAGGTTCTGATACACTGCTGATATAGGGGTTATCGCCATTGTTACGGTAATAGCCCTGGTGGTAGTTCTCGGCAGCAAAAAAAGCATTAAATGGTACTACCTGTGTAACTATAGGGTTGGAGTAATGCTTTGTAGCATTTACTTTTTTGATAATGTCTAATAAAGTGTTCTTTTCATCTGCATTGCGATAAAAAGCAATTGAACGGTAATCGGTACCCACATCCGGTCCCTGACGGTTAAGTGTGGTTGGGTCATGGGCAAAAAAGAATGCTTCGGCCAGTGTAGCAAAGCTTATCACCTTTGGGTCGTAATAAATTTGAGAAACTTCGGCATGGCCTGTTGTGCGGGTGCTTACTTGCTCATAGGTTGGGTTTTTGGCATTGCCACCTGCATAGCCCGAAACTACTTTATTTACACCTTTTAATTCGGACATGGCCTCGCTCATGCTCCAGAAACAACCGCCGCCAAATGTGGCAACCTGTTCGCCTGCGGCTGGTTTAGGTACTGGTGCAATGCTGTTTCTGCCAGCACTTGATTGGCCATTAGCACAACCTAAAAATAATATTACTGATGCAAAGTATAATCCTAATTGTTTCATGATCTGTTATTAAATCCATTTATACAATTTACGCAAAGTTTTGTCTGGCAGTTGTTGGTTAGCGTCATCTAAAGGTAAATAACTCAGCCAGGTTGTTATTTTGCAAAACCCTATAGTTGAGGTAAGCCAATGGCAGGTATCTAATACTTGCCATGCTTTTGTTTAATCATGAATAAGAGCTTATCCAGCCCGTTTATCTTAATTTCATAAGCGCTGGATAACAACATGCCTAACTTGCCCGGTGGAAAGCCTTTCTTGTGCATCCATTCCAGGTAACTCACCGGCATATCACAAATTAAAGTGCCCTTGTATTTACCAAAAGGCATACGGGTATTAACAACATCAATTAATACGTTGGGGTCGGCATTTACATTTTCCACTGTGTAAATGTAAAACAAATCTTTCTATGCCCAGCTCTTGCTAATTTTTCTCACAATTAAAAAACTCGCAATAGCAGCGGTAACAGCCAGCGTTGCTTTTAATTTTGCTGTGATAAGGTATGGTGGAATATAACGTACGCCATTCTTATCAGAAACAGCCGCATGGCCTACATATCGTCCTTTATCCGGCACGGCAATGCTTTCAAACCGGTTAGCCAGAAAGCTTAATTCAGTTTGCAACTCTTTACCATACATAATAGGCCCGTGGCCAGTTGCTGCTACGCGAGGCTGTAATACTGCAAGTTTCCTAACTGATTTGCCAGCGGCTATCCAATCTGTAGTAATATACTTTGGTGGGCCGGAAACTTTCTTTGTATAAGTAAGCAAATAAAAAGCCGATTCGGACTGTGTAGTGGTAAACGCATCGCCAGCAATTAACATTGCATTTAAAGGGAAATACAGCGATATATGCCCAGGCGTGTGACCGGGAGTATGTAACACCTTCCATTCGGGTAGTTCAGGAACACCATCATGCAGGTCTATTTCCCGGATATTCTTACTCACATCAATTGCCTTTGTTGGGAAAATAAACGAGATAAGGCTCATAAAGCCCCCACCAACTTCCGGATCTGCCGGTGGATAGTTTGACTTACCCGTTAAATATGGCAACTCCAACGGATGTACATAAACCGGTACATTCCAATATTTTAAAAGTTCTTTTAACGAACCTGCATGATCTGTATGCCCGTGGGTAAGTACGATTGCCGAAGGACGTGTACCCGGGCCAAACAAAGCCTCGGCCATAGTGATGATTTTTTTAGCTGATCCCTTAATCCCGGTATCAACCAAAACCCAGCCTTTGCCAGCACTACGGCGGTTAGCTATCATATATACGTTCACAAATAGCAGTCGCATGCCCCAAACACCCTGCCCCACCTGAAAAAACTTCACATTATTATTTAGCATAGATAGTTTACAATGATTAATAGCATAACAATGGGTGAATTGAATGGTTTTACTTGAGCTTTTCCAAATTCACCATCATACCAATATCATTATTGTACTATTGAATTATTTCACCACAGAAAACTTATAAATAGACTGTGTACGGTAAGTTTGGCCCGGGTTTAAAACTGTTGTCGGGAACGACATTTGGTTTGGAGAATCAGGATAATGCTGGGTTTCCATTGCAAACGAAGTACGGAACTCATCTGTCTTGCCGCCTTTCATCACGTTTTTGCCCTTCATAAAGTTACCGCTGTAAAACTGCATAGCCGGTTCGTCAGTAAAGACCTCCATTTTAATACCACTTTTATCACCTATAACAGTAGCTACTGCAGTATTAATATCATGCTGGTTCAGTACAAAATTATGGTCATAGCCCTTTCCGTCTTTTAGCTGTTGGTTTTTTGTATCTATTCTTGCTCCTATGGTTGTTGCCTTGGTAAAATCAAAAGGTGTACCTGTTACAGACTCCACTTTTCCCGTTGGGATCAGGGTGCTATCAACAGGAGTATAATTATCAGCATGTATTTGTACCAAATGATCTAATATAGTACCGCTGCCTTCGCCGTTTAGGTTAAAGAACGCATGATTGGTTAGGTTAACAACAGTTGTTTTATCGGTTGTTGCCTCATAGCTTACCTTCATTGCGTTATCATCAGTAATAGCGTAGGTTACCTTTACTTTTAAATTCCCCGGGAAACCAGCCTCCATATCTTTAGCTAAATAGCTTAGCTCTAAAGTTGCGCTATCAATCATTTTAGCATCCCAAACTACCTCCTGGAAACCCGGCTTTCCGCCGTGCAGCGTGTTAGGGCCATTGTTAGTAACCAATGTATATTCTTTACCTTCTAATTTAAATTTGCCTTTTGCTATACGGTTACCATACCTGCCAATGGTTGCGCCATAATATGGTTCTTTTGAGTTTTCAAAACCTTCAACACTTTCAAAACCTAAAACTACATCTGTTAACTTGCCATTTTTATCAGGCACTAACAAACTTACAATGCGGCCACCATAATTGGTTACAGCAGCTTCCATACCATGTTTGTTCTTTAGCACATATAAATGCGTTTGTTTGCCATTGATAGTTTTTTCAAATGCCGATGCCGGTGGTAATTTTGGCGCGGTGGTAGTTGTGCTGTCAGTCATGATAGTAGTGGTTTTAGTTGATTGATTACAGGCAGCAAACAATATGCCGCAAGCAATGGCAACAGCCAAAGAGGTTTTTTTAATAAAGCTTTGCATAATATTAAAGTTTAATTAATTGGTTTGTGATGGTATAGCTATTGGCATATTCTCTTTAACAGGCAACCCAAAATTTGGTGTGCCGTTTTTATTCCATGTAAATTTTTGCATTCTTGGCGATCTGAACCCTCCGCAGCCCTGCGCAGGTTTCGAATTAGCGTGATAAATTATCCAATCTTCCTTACCGTTGGGCGATTTAAAAAACGAGTTATGGCCGGGTGCATATACATCGTTACTTTCTGATTTTTTGAATACTGGCTGTGCCGATTTTTTCCAGGAGCCGGAATCAAGCAGGTTACTATCTTCTGATGCTGTTAACATACCCAGTGCATAAAAATCTGTCCAGCAGCCACTGGCGGAGTAAATAAGAAACAGTTTATTATTATGCTTTAATATCTCCGGCCCTTCGTTTACATTTACATGTGGCGGGTTGCTGGCGTCATGCAGGTCGCCATATTTCTCCCAATCATAAAGCGGACTCGATATTTTTGAACGTTCTCCTTCTATCGTCCATGGGTTTTTCATTTTTGCTATGTAAATATCCTGTTGGCCATTTTCGTTGCCCTCCCATCCTGCCCATATCAAATACAATTGACCCTTATGACTAAATACTGAGCCATCTATAGCCCATTTATCAGTAGCATCTGATAGCTTGCCTTTAAAAACCCATTTACCTTTAAATGGATCGGGCGACATATTTTCGAGCACATATAAGCGGTGGTGATTATTATTACCGTCATCAGCAGCAAAATACATATACCATTTATGGTTAATGTAATGAAGTTCAGGCGCCCAAAGTTCTTTTGAATAATTTGTGTTTGGCGGCGGCACCCATACCGTTTTCTTTTGTGCTGACCTCAGATCGGCCAAATTTTTGGTTTTCCAAATCACCAGGCTATCTTGTAAGGAATTAGTATAGTAATAGTAACCATTCTGATAGATGACCCATGGGTCCGCTCCTGATGGTAACAATGGATTGGTGAAAGTTTTATGCAAGCTTTGTGCAGGTGCTACATTTACTATAGCAATTACAAACAGTATATTAAAAATAAACCTTTTCATCATTCCAATATTAAAATCCAAAAGCATCCGGTCCTAACACCGCACTATCACAAATGTAAGTGGGCACTATCCCGGTAGCGGTTATCCTATTCTCGGCATCTTCAGGGCGGGTATTGCCTGATAATACCAGCACAGTATCCAACCCAAATTTATTACCGCCAATAATATCTGTTTGCAGGGTATCCCCTACCATTACTATTTCCTTTTTACTTATGTTACGATAATTGCGTATCAAATCATAAGCAAACATAAACATTTGCGAATCGGGCTTACCAAATCTGATAAACTGCTTGCCTACAATGGCTTCTATCATACCGGCTAAGCCACCAATAGCAACACCAACGTCCGTTAATGATACCGGATAAGCATAATCCGTATTAGCAACAATAGCAGGTATTGTTCGTTTGCGCAACAGGTTAACGGTTTTATTCAGGTCCTCGCACCAGTCAAACCCCTCATCGTCCATAAATACCAATACGTTCACTTTATCAATATTGCTATTGTTAATATCCCTTACCGGCAGGGTGTGCAAACCGGCGCTTTCAAGGTAATGTGCCGAATCATCTGTACCAAGATAGGCCACTATTCCATCATTTACTTTCAAGTCGAGGTATTCTTTGGTAAGCATACCTGAGGATATGATCCTATCGGCAGTAACCGCATACAAACCCGATTTGTGATATGATTGGGCCAGCAGTGCCGGGCTACGGGAAGCATCATTGGTTACAATGTAATACTCTTTCTTTTGCTCTTCCAGATAAGCAAAGGTTCTTTCAATACCAGGCACCAGGCCTGAATGTGTTTTTAAAACACCAAACGCATCAAAAAAAATAATTTCGTAACGGTCAATTATAGATTTAAAATCTTCAATGCGTTTCATTTGTAGTTTTATTAGTTGATTAAGTTGGATTGAGTTGATTAAGTTATAAGCGGTAACCACTCACTGAATCAACTCAATCAACCATTTACTCCAATCCCAGTACTTTAATTATTTTATCGGCATCAAAATCCCTGTCTACAGATGGCAGATAGATCTCGAATGCTTCGGCTTGTAGCTTTTTGGCGTATTGCTCATTAAAAAAGTACTTGCCATCTTTTATTACATAATTCAATATAAAAAACCTGTAGGCCTCTTTCAGGAACCTTATTTCATCGGCAGTTACCGGGTTAACTTTATGATATTCTTTCAAAAAAGCAATAAACCTGTCTTCCATCATTGGCCCAATTACGTAACTGAACACAGTACGGTCGCCGGCATCAGATACAACACGGCTAAAAAAGTAAAAGTCAAGCAGTCTATAACTCATCCTAAACCAGTCATAATCCCAGCGGGAATATAGTTCCAGTTCGGGCGTTACCGAAAAATTGCCAATGTTCCAGTCAATAAACACTGGTATGATCTCAAACGAGCTCATGTTATATTTAGACCGATTCTTTAAAAATTGCTCGCAATGATATTTCAGAAAATCAACCTGCATAGCTGTACCAAACTTGCGTTCATTCTTTTCCAATTGCCGTTGCAGGTCGTAAATATCTGTCCGCAGGGTCTTGGATGATTTCGGCAGTACATTTTTTATTCTGGAGCAAGCTTTATGGAACTTACCCAGCTGGTAGCCCAGTTTTTTTATCATGTCGTCATCCAGCCTGCGTGGCAACCTGTTCAGTATACGGGTAGGATTATAAAATACCACCCAGGCATCGGTTTTGCCCTGCTTATAGCGATATACATACACCCGGTTATTTTTTAATAAAGATTTAGCAAGTAAGTTCTCAAATGGGTATAACAGGTTATTTGAGAGAGAATGTATAATGCGATGATCTTCTTTAAAATGCTCGAATTTACCAAAGAAGGATAGCTTAGCTATGATAATATCCTCATCATCAAAGGTAATACGATACACGTGGTTAGTTGAAACCATCGCGCTGATATCCTCAATATTCCTTATGGTTTTTGAAGCATCGTATCCTTCCCAGGCTTTTTTAATTATAATTGAAGAGTCCATGAACCGTGATTAAGCAGATTTATGCGATTTATTGGATTTTGATTGTCCAGGCGTAAAAAATTAATAATTAGGTAATAATTTAATTGATCGGCCAAATATACTATTGTTATACTTTTTATTTAGCAGGCGTTTAAATGTTAGTGATCTGCTTCCAAAGTTAATTAACAAGCCTACTTGTTTATTATACGCTTCAAGATAATTTAAGGCTTGTGCAAGATGTACATCTTCTAATAAAGTAATGGCTTTAAGCTCAACCATAATTAAATTTTCAACAAAGAAATCTACACGCCTTGAACCTACATGTATATCACGATAATGTATTGACATATCCTTTTCCCGTTCAAATAATAATCCCTGAAATGCCATTTCAACACCTAAGGAACGTTGATAAACTACTTCAGGAAAACCTGTGCCAAGTGCGGCATGCACTTTCATTGCACAACCAATTATTTTATGTGTAAGCTCATCATGTATTAACTGTTCTGGCATTATAAATATATTAGTTGATCAAAATCCATCAATTCGAAAAATCTACTGAGTGGGATTTATTTAAAAATCTCTTAATCAAAAAAATCTGCTTAATCCTGGTTATATGATTTCAAAATACCTCTTCAATTCCCAATCGCTTACACTTTTGGCATATTGACGGTGCTCCCATAGGCGGGTTTGAGTAAAGTGTTGTACAAATCCCTCACCAAATAATTCTTTAGCTATAGGCGAATTTTGCATAGCTGTAGCAGCATCAAAAAGGTTGGCATGCAGTCTGCCATTGCTTTTATCCTGATAACCATTACCTACTGTTGGTGCAATGTTAAGTATCAGCTTGTTTTTGATACCGTACAACCCTGAAGCCAGCGCTGCCGCTATAGCCAGATAAGGGTTAGTATCAGAACCCGGTATGCGGGTTTCGAGGCGGGTGTAACCCGGCGTAGTGTTAATAACCCTTAAGGCTGTTGTGCGGTTGTCCATTCCCCAGGTAATGGTAGTTGGTGCCCAGGCACCTTCAACAAGGCGTTTATAACTATTAATAGTTGGCGCGTACATAGGCAGCAAATGCGGCATACAGTAAAGCTGCCCGGCCAGATATTGTTTATGAAGCTCGCTCATTTTATTTACCTCGGCCTCATCATAAAACAAATTTTGGGTTTGATCTTTAGTCCATAAGCTTTGGTGGATATGACCGCTGCAACCCGGCAGATCAGCATTCCACTTAGCCATAAATGTGGCGCTGATCCCGTGCTTACTTGCAATTTCTTTTACCGCGGTTTTAAACAACACAGCTTTATCAGCAGCCTTTAAAACCTCATCATGCATAATCGCTGCTTCGTATACTCCGGGGCCTGTTTCAGTATGCAGACCTTCTATAGGAATATCAAAACGGGTGAGCAGGTTAAACAGGTCATAATAAAAATCGCTGTTTTGCGAAGTACGTAATATAGAATAACCAAACATTCCCGGAGATAACGGCTCCATATTAGCAAAACCCTTTTGTTGTAGGCTTTGCGGCGTTTCTTTAAAGTTGAACCACTCAAATTCCTGCGCAAACTCGGCATGGTACCCCATATCTTCGCATTGTTGTATAATGTGTTTTAATAAGCTGCGTGGACAAGCCGATAGATCTTTACCATCCGGTCCGCTAAAATCAGCCAGGAAAAATGGTATATCATCCTGCCACGGAACTGTTCTAAAGGTTGAAAGGTCTATAAAACAAAGTTTATCAGGATAACCGCTGTGCCAGCCGGTAAGCTGTACATTATCATAGGTAGCATCATTACTATCCCAGCCAAAAACAACATCGCAAAAACCATAACCGGCCTGCATGCCATCCAATAGTTTCTTCTGACTGATAACTTTACCGCGCAAAACACCGTCGATATCGGCAAAGGCAAACTTTACTTTTTGAATATTATTTTCTTTGATATATGCAATTACCTGTTCCTGATTCATTGTTGTAAGATATAAAATGCCAATTTAAGCAAGATAAAAATAATATGAATGATATATATTTTACATCATAAGCCTATCTTTAAATAATGACTCATCTAATATTTGTTTACGGCACACTTTTGCAACCGGGTAATGGATTAGCCCAATACCTTATAAGCAATAGCACTTATTTAAACGCAGGCTATATTAAAGGAACATTATATGATATTGGCGAATATCCCGGATTGGTGATTAATGAGAAATCTGGCCTTGTACACGGAAGCATTTATGAAATAAACGACCAGACTTTAAAACAAATAGATGATTATGAAGGCTATGGTATTGATCAGGAGGAGCCTAATTTATACATCAGGATGATGATTTCTGTTCAAACAACTGAGGGAATAATAGAAGCCTGGGTATACCTTTACAATTTACCTGTTGATGGCCTTCAAATAATCAATTCAGGCAAGTACATGGAATATATAAAGCAAAAAAAATCCCCCGGTTTATAACCGGGGGACCTGTTAGAAAATATAGGGGTATTAAACTTTTGCTGATTTTACAGTTTTGATGATAACAGCAGCAACTTTGTACGGATCAGCCGCTGAATTAGGGCGACGATCTTCAAGATAACCACTCCAGTTATGATCTACTGTGTATAATGGGATGCGGATAGAAGCACCACGATCAGATACGCCATAGCTGAAATCTGTTATAGAAGCAGTTTCATGTTTACCTGTTAAGCGCAACTCGTTATGAGCACCATATACAGCAACACACTCAGCAACTGCAGGGCGGAAGGCCTCGCAAATAGTGTCAAATGTGGCTTTACTATTTGCAGTTCTTAATGTAGTATTTGAGAAGTTAGCGTGCATACCTGAACCATTCCAGTCTAAAGTACCTAATGGTTTACAATGCCAGTTAATAGAAACACCATAGCTTTCGCCAATTCTTTCTAATAAATAACGAGCAACCCAAATTTGGTCACCTGCTTCTTTAGCGCCTTTAGCAAATATCTGGAATTCCCACTGACCTGCTGCTACCTCGGCGTTAATACCTTCAACGTTTAGGCCTGCATCTAAACATGCATCTAAGTGTTCTTCAACAATATCACGGCCGTAAGCATTATTAGCACCTACTGAGCAATAATAAGGGCCTTGCGGACCTGGGTAACCACCAGCCGGGAAACCAAGCGGTTTGTTAGTTTCAGGATCCCATAAAAAGTACTCTTGTTCAAAACCAAACCAAAAATCATTATCATCATCCTGGATAAGTGCACGGCCATTTGACTCATGCGCTTGTCCTTTTGAATCTAAAACCTCGCACATTACTAAATAAGCATCCTTTCTTTGAGGATCTTTACAAATAAATACCGGTTTAAGAACGCAATCAGATGAACCACCCGGTGCCTGCTCGGTTGATGAACCATCAAAGCTCCAAAGCGGGCAATCCTCTAATTTACCGCTAAAATCTTTTTCAATTTTTGTTTTACTGCGTAAGCTTTGAGTTGGTTTGTAGCCATCAAGCCAGATGTACTCGAGTTTAGTTGCCATTTTTTTAATGATTTGTAATTTAGTTTAAACTATAATTCGTTAAGAGTCTTTTGTTTCAGTATTATACTGCGAATTTAAATTATTTTTATAAATTTCATAGTAATGTTAATAATATTTATAAAAATTAACAATAAATCATTATTAAAATTCTTAAATCAATTAAAAAAATAGAAAATTACTATGCATGCAGTGTAATTTATTAGCAAAATTTAAAAAAACAAAAAAGCCAGACATTCTCCTAAAGAACATCCGGCTTTTTAAGCTTAATGCCTTAATTACCAGACGCAACGCCCCAATAACAGGCATTTCTTATCTTTTTCAATGCAATTTCGTTAATTTTTAGCTCATTATTACTTTTTTTCGATTCATTTTTAAGAAAATATAACTTCGCAAGGCTATTATCATATATAAAAGAGGATAACAGTTTATTATTTAGTCCTTTTTCAACAACATCTAACCTTAATGCACTTGTAGATCCTTTACCATTTGTAGTATCCTGCAATCCTTCGGCTTTTACCCAATTTACGTTGTATATCATTTTTTGGGGAGCTACACCCGTAATACTTCTTTTATAATCATTGGTTGACTGTACTACTTGTATTAAGCATTTTACACACGGTTCGGAAACGGTTGCGTTGCCATAGTTCTTTTTAGCGTTGTTAATTACACTATCTTTTTTACCGTTAACAAGTACCGCTTGCTTTACAATATTTGATGATACCGGCTTGGGCTTATTACGGTTGCATGCGACCAGTGCAGTAAAAAACACTATAACTATAATAATTGAAGCTGATTTGCTCATTGATTTAAATTGATGTACCATATATACAGTTGTATAATTATTTTGTGTTGATTTAAACCGTTAACCTGATTGTTTTATCTGTTAAACATCAAATAATTTGATTGTTTGTTATTTTAAGGCATTTAATAAGAGATTTTCAGGTAAAATTTATTAAAATTGCCTGATTTATGTGTAAGAGTATTACATACCGGCGCTTTATCGGCACAGTACTAAATGTAAAAATTTTATCATTTAAACAGTATATTAACAAGATTTCATCCCTCAAATAATTATTTGAATGTATCTTTAGCATTCAATTATATCATGAATAACGGCAATAAAGTTTCGAATACAATGGTTGATGTGGTTTTAGTAGGCGCGGGAATTATGAGCGCTACACTTGGAGTAATGCTTAAAGAGCTGCAACCCGATCTGACTATTGAGATATATGAACGACTTGATTCTGTTGCTGCCGAAAGCTCTGATGCGATGAATAATGCAGGCACCGGGCACTCTGCATTTTGCGAGCTGAACTATACCCCACAACGTGCCGATGGCAGCATTGAAATATCTAAAGCCATAAAAATTGCTGAGCAGTTTGAGGTAACAAAGGAATTTTGGTCGTATTTGGTGGAGCAAAACTATGTGGGTAAGCCGCAAACGTTTATCAGCAAAATACCGCATATGAGCTTTGTTTGGGGTGCCGACAACGTCGAGTATCTTAAAAAACGCCGCGAAGCCTTAGTGCAGCACCATTTTTTTAAGGATATGCAATATTCTGAAGATCATGCCCAACTGGAAAAATGGATCCCTTTAGTAATGGAGGGCCGCGATACTGGTCAAAAGGTATCTGCTACCTATATGGATATTGGTACCGATGTAAACTTTGGTACATTAAGTCGTGCTCTTTTTGATCAGCTTAAGCAAAAACCGGGCGTTAACCTTAACCTTAACCATGATGTTAATGATATAAAACGTAACAAGGATAATACCTGGCGTGTTAAAGTTAGCGACCGTGAAACTGGTAATAGCAGAAAAGTGGATGCCAAATTTATATTTGTTGGTGCCGGTGGCGGCGCTTTGCCTTTACTGCAAAAATCGGGCATACCAGAGAGCAAGGGCTTTGGTGGTTTCCCGGTAAGCGGCCAATGGCTGGTTTGCAACAACCCCGAAGTTATTAATAAGCACTATGCTAAAGTATACGGCAAGGCATCGGTAGGTTCGCCGCCAATGTCAGTACCGCATTTGGATACCCGAATGATAGACGGGAAAAAAGCATTACTTTTTGGCCCTTATGCAGGTTTCTCTACCCGTTTCCTCAAAAAAGGATCGTTACTTGACCTGTTCTGTTCTATAAAATTAAATAACATATTGCCATTGCTGGCTGTAGGCCGCGATAACATGGCATTGACCAAATACCTGATCAGTCAGGTTCTGCAGTCCCCTGCCGACAGGTTGAACGCGCTTAAAGAATATTTCCCTGAAGCTAAAACTGATGACTGGACACTGGATATTGCCGGACAACGTGTACAGGTAATAAAAAAGGATGCTAAACGCACAGGTGTATTAGAATTTGGCACCGAGGTAGTAACCTCTGCTGATGGCTCTATATCTGCCCTGCTGGGTGCTTCGCCGGGTGCGTCAACATCAGTCCCTATAATGGTTGAACTGATAAGCCGTTGCTTTAAAGCACAGGCAAACTCAACCGAATGGCAGGAAAAATTCAAGAAAATGATCCCATCATACGGGCAATCCTTAATTAATGACGAAACGTTGAGCGATGCAACCCGGGAGCGGACAAGCAAGGTGTTGGAGTTGATGTAGTGTTTACTACAAAAAGTATAGTTACAACCCGGCAAAATGGTGAAGTCTTCTGTTTAAATGGCGGCTGTTTGGGATTCTCGTGCCAATTTAACTAAATGCCTATTTCTGAATTCTTTAGGTGTGATACCTTCAAACCGTTTAAAGAATTTTGTAAAGTTAGATGGATCATAAGTGAGTGTAACAGCAATCCCTGATATAGACTTATTGGTATGTAAAAGCAGCTCCTTTGATAATTTAATCAGCTTTTCTTCATAAACATTACAAGGCGATTTGCCCAGCACATCTTTTATAGTATCACTTAAATGCGTAGGGGTAATAAATAGCAAGGCGGCAAAATCATTTACTTCCAGAGAAGTTTCCAGCAAACCGGCTTTCATATCCGCCAGGTGCTTATCCAACTCCTCCAAATACAGGGTAGCTATTTCCTGTTTGCGTAATGAGATATTTGCAGTTAATTCTTGCGACATACTTAAAGGTAGATAATAAGATTAAAATTAATTAACCCTACTATAATTTTAACAATCGAACTACACAAACTACAATAGTGTATTATACTTACCTAACAACAAACTGAACAGGGACGTTATATTTTACTCGCACCGGCCTTCCATTAATCGTACCCGGTGTCCAGAGAGGGGATAATTTTATTGCTCTAACAGCTTCTTCATCACAGCCACCTCCTATTCCTTTCACAACTTTAATGTCATTTAAACTACCATCTACTTCAATTACAAATGATACTATAACCCTCCCTTGTACATTATATCTACGTGCCATACTAGGATAATGAATCATTTGAGCAATAAATCTAACAAAACCTAAATCGCCATCTTTAAAACTTGGTAAAACTTCAATTTCGGAACCATAAATCTTTTCATTGTCTACAAATAGATTACCCGACATATATACGCCATTATGAAATATTCCTTTACGTTTGTCTCCGTTAATTTCAATCCCTGTCCACTCACCCTCTTGTAGTCCGTTTTCAACTGGCCCTTCCGCTAAGAATTTAAAATCATCGTCATATATGATCCATTTTCCTTTAGAATTTTTAGCCAAAATATTCCCAATTGTATCTCGGCATTCTAACAATGTCACCTCATTTTTTACTGAGTATTTTTTTAAACAATAAAGCTTTCCGTTTGGATAATATTCTGTAGCATCATCAACTAACCTACCTTTTTCATAGCTCTTCATACTTTTTTTGCGCCCGTTAGGAAAATAGTCAATGTATGAGCCTTGTAATTTTAAATATTGGGTCTTTGAATATGATTTAGCAATTAGTTTGGGTTTTCCATTAATGTAGAAATCACGAACGATATATAAATCTTTATCAAAAGTTGAATCGGGCGGGTAAATAATACGTACATAATCCGCATTGCCTGCGCTAGCTGCTATTTTATCCTCATTAGTCATAAAATAGGTTATCGAGTCTTTCTTTTGAGCGCTGGCTACATTCACAAAAAACACGCTTAAAAACATTATAATTATTGCTTTAGGCATGGTGAATGGTAAAAGCTTATTTAAATACATCATTGCTTATATTGCTATTTACAACCGCCTCGTTCACATTTAGTTCAAGTGGATATCCACCTGCATTTGTTTTTTCGGTGAACGGAATTTTTATACCTGTGCTAACGCTTTGATAATTGCTGTAATCAGTTGGGGTGGCGTTAGGTATATCGGTTAGCTTTCTTACTTTATAACCGGTTTTTTGATCGTAATAATTTTTTACACGTACACCATCAGGATTGGTTACTGTAACAATGTATGCCAATTCATTATTTACAACCTGCATAGTTGGTGCTAATTCAAGCTTATATCCGGGTTTACCATACTCCAGCTCAGGAAATAGCTGGTATTTTGCTTTGGCTAAACTTTTATCTTCTTTACGAATAGGCAATTCCTTGTTAAACTGTACCAGGCGAATGCTATCGGCATCAATATTTATGCGCAATACAACAAAGTTATTAAACGCTGGCGCTAATATCTCCTGCGATTCTTTATCCGGTGTTTTATATTTTGTAACCGCTACCAACTCTGCTCCCTGTAATTTAGATGTAGCTTTAACAGTGAGATCTTTTACTCCCTTTAATTTAGCTGCTCCGCCAACGGCATTCAAATAATTATCTATGACAATGGCTGCAGTGGTGCTTTTTGGAATTAATATGCCACTCATCGAGTTATTATCCGGGTTAATATCAGGCAGTAAATGATCAGGATCTAATGTCACGTACAATATCTTTGAAGTTGACTTGTAAGGGAAGGTCCAGATACTGCCGCGCTGCCATATTTCGGCTGGTAATTTAACCGTTCCGCTTTTGCCGTTCTCCTCCTTTATTAATGCGGTTACAGGCAGGGCCATTTCTTCTAAATTCTCAATTGTAATAAGTGCACCTTTGGTTACATCGTCATCTTTGTAATCAATCGCCTTCACACTCTGGTCAAGCTTCCAGGTGGTCATAAACCATTCATTCCAAAACCAGCTCAGGTCCTCGCCTGCTGCGTTATCCATCGTATGAAAAAAGTCAAACGGGGTTGGGTGTTTAAAGGCCCAGCGTTTAATATAGGTACGAAAGGCATAATCAAAACGTTCCTCTCCTAAAATCTGCTCACGCAAAATAGTTAACCCCAAGGCGGGTTTAACATAAGATGATACACCCATGTTATCGGTTTGTATCACATCGGGCGTATTCATAATAGCATCAGAATGATCGTTAAAATTACCTGAAGCCGCTTGTTGCTCATCGGTTTTTTCATAATACTCACCATTGTTAAACACCTTGGTATCTACCTTATTAATAAAAGTATTAAAACCCTCATCCATCCAGGCATATTTCCGTTCGTTTGACCCCACTATCATCGGGAACCAGTTGTGGCCAAATTCGTGATTGGTTACATCCCAAAGCTCACCAGTCTGACTTTTATAATCGCAAAACACTATACCTGGATATTCCATTCCGCTTACAGGTCCGCCTACATTTGTAGCAACCGGATAGGTGTATTCAAACCACTTAGCCGAGTATAGCTCAATAGCTGCCTTAACATATTCAGTAGAACGGCCATAGGCCTTTTTACCGCCGCTTTGAAGTGGATAAACAGACTGCGCCAGCGCTTTTTTTCCGTTTGATAGATTGATCCTTGCTGCATCCCACACAAAAGCTTTTGAAGCCGCCCATGCTACATCGCGCGAATTTTCACAGTAAAAATGCCAGGTAAGTGTTGGCTTTTTAACATAAGCATTAGTACCAACCACGTCTGCCGAATCTTTTATAAAAACGGTTTTATCGCTGGCTTTAGCCAAAGCCAAACGTTTAATAGCAGTTGGAGTAAGCACCTCCGTAGGGTTAAGCAACTCGCCAGACCCGGCTATTACCAAACTTGCAGGTGCAGTTATGGTGTAATCAAAGTTACCATACTCCAGGTAAAACTCTGATGATCCCATGTACGGAATTGTATTCCAGCCGCTTACATCATCATAAACCTCCATACGCGGGTACCATTGGGCAATGTCATATATCCAGCCGTATTGAGTATTTAAGCGGCCGGTACGGTCTGTTCCATATTCAGGAACGGTATAAGCATAATCTATTTTTACTTGTATCTTACTTCCGTTTGCGCGCAAGGTATCTTTAAGCCTTATTTGCATGCGGGTATCATTTACCAAGTAATTGGCTTTTTCAGCCCTGCCGTTTTTTAACAGGGTTACCTCTTTTATTTCATATCCCTGCGTAAAAGATGTATTTGCAAAACGGCCGCCTTCAATTACACTGGCTGCTTGTCCGCGCGAATCTTCCCGGTAAATGTTTTGATCTGTTTGCAGCCATAGGAATGACAAAGCATCCGGACTATTGTTAGTATAAGTAATAGTTACGCTGCCTGCTATACGGTGTTTGGCGGTATCAAGCGCCACGTTAATTTTATAATCGGCACGGTTTTGCCAGTATTTTGCGCCGGGTGCGCCTGATGCTGACCTAAATTCATTACCTTTTCCAAAATAAAATAAGGGATTAAATACTTTATGCTGATCGTATTTTATTGACGGCTGATCTGTATTTTGCGCTTTAGCGCTATAGGCTGCTATTGTAATCAATAGCAAGAGGGCTTTATAAAATTTCATTTTTAGCAATTAATAACGATGGCAATATATTAAAATTATGAAACCCAAATACCGATTAAAAA
>JAQBNZ010000197.1 GCA_028288285.1 Mucilaginibacter sp. | reverse complement strand
AGCAGGGCTTTCAGTATATACAAGAATATACGGGCTTTGTATCGCCGGGTATATTTGCCATGTTTATTTTAGGGTTCTTCTGGAAAAAAGCTACCTCAAACGCGGCATTATTTGCCACCATTGGAGGTTTTGTGTTTTCGGTAATATTTAAGTTTTTACCATACTATGCAAACCTGGCTTTTATGTCGCCTTACGGATTTTCTAAAATGAACGGAAAAGGGGTATATGAAATTCCTTTTATTGACAGGATGGGCTTTGTTTTTCTGATATGCGTTATAGGTATGTACATCATATCAAAAATTGATGGTGCCAAAGGTGTTGTAGCCAACGGATTGGAAATTGATGCATCTATGTTTAAAACATCCCGTGCGTTCACTGCAGGGGCACTAATTGTAGGTGGTATTATTGTTGCGTTATATTCATTCTTTTGGTAGAGGAATAATTTAACTACAAAAAAGCCCTCTTTGTTAACAAAGAGGGCGCAAAGAAAATTTTTATAGAGAACATAGAGCTTTAATAGCTCTGTGTTTTTTTATGCAATAGGATTAGTTAGCTACAAAGATTCTCTCACTCTCCTTGTTCTTTGTGTTTAAAGGGGTTAGCTGATCATAATAAGCTGCTACTTTTATCGTAGCCTGCTCCTTATCGCTATCAAATTCTATCTGATTGTTATTTATATATAGCTTTAACTCTTCCTTCTTATCTTTTAAAATATTAAGTAATGAGGCCTGGCTATTAACGTGGCTGTAAATACCATCTTTTTTTATGTATATATCATTTTTAGAAGTAAAAGAGCTTTCAGTGCCAGATGATTTTTGAATGTTTTTTGACCGTTTAACCAACAGCTCTATTTTACCTTTATATACCTGGTCATAAAAGCCAGTACTTACACCTTTATTTTTGCTTAAAGTATCTGTGTTGATGTAAACAAAATGATGATTCAACCAGTCAAAGTTTTGTACTCTCTCGCTCAGCAGGCTAATTTTAGCAGATTTATCTGGTAAAAGCAAAACAACATAATCTTTAAAAACATCGTACATCATAGGTACACTTTTGTATGAAAAGCCATCATACTCGATGGAACCGTTAGTAAAGCTATTGTTATCAAATAAATAAGCATTACCCTTAACCGCAGGGTCGTAGAAAGAATATTCCGGGCCATTATATAGTCGTGACAGGTCGCCGCTACCAGCATTATAATAGCTAACAACAGCGCTTTCTAACATACTTTCATGTAAATCAGTATCGCCTTGAAGGTTTTGCGAAAAAGAATTAGTGGTGGCAAATACAAATAGCGGCAATGCCAGCAGCAGTTTAAAAGAAGTACAGTTCATTACTTGTTTGGTATAATTGGTAATATGAAAGTACACACTTTTAATTAATATCCCAATTTTAGAATACTTTTTGTTAAATATTTTTTTAACTGCGATGTAATTTTAAGTCATATCAGCATAATTTATTGCCATAATATTAGGGCAAACAGTATAATATAAAAAGGTGTTACTATTAAATAAACAAACTATTATGGCTAACGCAAACGATAATATACCCCCACAAATCCAAGGGCAGAAAACAGATATTTTACATGTTGTTAATGCACCAACCCGGCAAGAAGCGCATCAGGTGTTTTTACTGGCTAAAAACAGGTTAAAGGACATTTCGCAATGGCATGAGTATAGTGGTCCGCTGTCGTCTAAGTTTGCTATTACTGATACACAAGGGAATGAAGTTTATAAACTGGCCGAAATAGGCGATCTGTTTTCTATTGACATACCCGGTCCTGGTCCATTAGCCGGATACGGCTTTGAATGGGTACGGATAGAAGCTATGGAGGAAAATATAAATGAAGAAGCCGAAAGTGAATATATAACCATGACAGTTAGGCCGGTGGCTAACCCCAGGCATCCCGATAAGACTATAGCCCACTTCTTTAGCCACAATGCAACCAGTACCTTTATTGTTGAACGCTACCTGAATCAGGTAAGCGCTGCAGTGCATGGCCGAAATGAAACGCCAAATAATACCGAAACCGGCTTATTTGATACTGTGCGCAATACCATAATAGCGTTAAGCGCAAGAGAAGGCATGTCTCTTCCACAATGGAAATCTTTAATGAAAGGATTGCTCGAAGAATGATATTTGGCAAGTAACTCAGTATAAGCAAGTTATAATCGACTGTCAAACAAGGGCTTTTACAATCTCTTTTTCTTTGGAATATGATGGCCTAATAATTAGATTTGGTATTTATCGCTTTATAAAATACCTTATTATGCCGTACCATAAAATTCTTATAATAGCTGCTTTCTTACTTATCGCCTCAACAAAATTATTTGCACAAGCCACTAAAAACAATTCGCCATATATTTTCCCTGAATTTGTTAAAGCTACGGTTTTGCAAAAGGGTGGCGCTATGCTTGAAGCACAGATGAACTATAATATGGTTACCCAGGAAATGCTTTTCACCAAAGATGGCACCAACATGGTATTAGATAATTATGAAAATATAGACACTCTTTATCTTAGCAGCCGCAAATTTATTCCGGTAAGACAGGTGTTTTTAGAAAAATTAACCAATACAGCTATTCCGCTTTATATACAATACAAAGGCAAAGCAATGTTGGCAGGTTCGTCTGCTGTAGATAAATCAAACAATACTGCAATTGGTGGTTTGGTTGGCGTAAAAGGGCAAAAAGGCGATCCATCAAAAATAAAATCATATGATTTGCATTTACCGGATGGCTATCAGTTTATACCCGAAAATGAATACTGGTTACAAAAAGGCGGCTCTTTTTATCCTACAAATAGCCTCAAAAAATTTGTTAAGCTTTTCCCTGAGAAAGAAGAGCTGATAAATACTTTTATTAAGCAAAACAATATCAGCATTATAAAAACTGATGATATGATAAAGCTGGTTGAATTCTGCAATAAATAGCACTGCAGTTACTTGCGCAAACTTTTAATAATTAATGCGTTAAAAATCTGCAAATACATACCATGCAACTGCAAGAGCTTTTGTTGTATTGGTGTTTGTGATTATCAAACTGTTATTGAAATTATTTTCACTCGTTGTGCAACGTTGTGAAATAGCCTGCGTCATTTAATTTGAAACCTGTCATTAATTTGGAAGCTGTATACGTAGATAAGCATTACAACCTGGTGGTTGAGTGTAAGCAGGGAAGTAAAAAAGCCTGCTACGAGTTGTACCGATTATATTCAAAAGCGATGCTAAATGTCGCCTTTAGAATTGTGGGCAATATTGGCGAGGCGGAAGATATTTTACAGGAAGCATTTACTGATGCTTTTAACAGGCTGAAGGATTTTAGGCAGGAAACCACTTTTGGTTTATGGCTCAAACAAATTGTAGTACATCGTTCAATAAATCTTTTGCGCAAAAGAAAATTGGAGTTTGTTGAGATTGATGATGGTCTTTTGGATAATGTAGCCGACGAAGAAGAATGGAACGATGAAGACATACAGTACCAGGTTGCGCAGGTAAAAGAGGCCATAAAAGAGTTGCCGGAAGGCTACCGGGTGGTTTTATCGCTTTACTTGTTAGAAGGATATGACCATGAAGAAATAGGACAAGTGTTACATATTAGTGAAAATACATCGCGCACACAGTTTTTACGTGCCAAACGTAAGCTGAGCGAAATATTAATAAGGAAAGGAATAAAGAAATGAGTAAGCGCTTAGAAGATTTTATCAGCAACAATAAGGAAGAGTTTGACGACCTGGAACCACGTGCAGACATTTGGAATAATATTTCAAAAGAGCTGGATGCCTGGGATGAGGAGCAGAAACTGCCAAAAAAGCGCGAACCAAAAACATTCTCGCTTGGTTTCGTGCTAAGGGTAGCCGCTATGATAGTGGTGGTTATGGGAATAGGTTTCGGAGTGTATATACGAAGTCAAAAAAGCAGCGAAGAAGTTGACCTGGCCGCCATTAACCCAACTTACGCCAAACAGCAAATGCAATATGCATCGCTCATAGCAACCAAACGTACCGAACTAAAAGCTATTGCCAAGTTTGATCCGCAGCTATACAAAGAGTTTAGCGCCGAAATAACCAAAATGCAAGCAACTTATAAAAAACTAAATACAGATTTAGCTACCAGCCCTAACCAGGAGCGTGTTTTACGTGCAATGATCCGGAACTTGCAAATACAAACAGAGGTGCTTAATCAGCAACTGAGTGTAATTGAACAATTTAATCAAAGTAAAAAAGATCAGCAAAATGGAAATCAAGATATTTAGCAGGCTATTTGCCTTTATTGCCGCACTAACCATAAGCGCACAGGCATTTGCGCAGGATACATTGCCCGCCCCACCTTTACCGTCAGAAAATTATAAACTTAATAAAGAGCTTAAGACAAATAAAGAGTACAAATTCAATAAAGAGTATAAATTCGACAAAAAGTTTGATAAGGCTGAGTTTAAACAAAACATGGCCAGGTTTAATTTTAAAATGGCCGACATGCACAAGCAGTTGCTTGTAATGAATAGTAAAATAAACAAGCAGGTGTTTGTTAAAATGAAGGACTTTGATAAGAAGTTTAACGCTAAGTTTAAAGATTTTGGAAAGGACTTTTCTGGCAGCTTTAGTGGCATGGTGCCAGATATGAGCAACAGCTTTTATAATTCAGACAGTAATATGTCTGACGAAGAATATAAAAAGCAAATTGCCAGCGGCGAAATCATTGAGAAAGTAAAAAATTACAGCAAAAGCTATAGTGTTGATGCTAACGATGTATTGCAGATAGTTAACAAGTTTGGCAAAGTAACAGTTAACACCTGGAACAAAAACGAGTTTAAGGTTGATGTTCAAATGAAGTTTAGCTCCAGCAATGAAGAAGCTGTTAATGATATGATTGAAGGCTCAAGCATCAGCGATAGCAAAGTAGGAAACGTTGTTTCATTTAGAACCAATCTTGCAAGTGGTGCTAAATCACACAATAACAACAAGCAAAAAATAGATATAAATTACACTGTTTATATGCCAGCGGGTAATGCTATAGATATTAATAACCAGTTTGGTGCTGTTATATTGCCTGATCTGTCTGGCAAGGCAACAATAAAGGTGCAGTTTGGCAATCTGATTGCACAGCAGCTTACCAATACTCAAAACGATATATCCATCAGCTTCACCCAGGACAACACATCAACCATTGAGGTTTTTAATGGGGGTAAATTAAAAGTGCAATACAGTAAGTTTAATATAGGCGTACTTAATAATGCTGATGCTAACTTTGGTTTCTCAACTGTAGATATTGATAAAATCAAAGGATCGGCAGATATGGATGTGAAATTTGGCAAGGCGCTAAACATTGCATCAATTGATAAGAACACCAAGAGTATAAATATTAATGCACAGTTTACCAAGGTAAACTTGGATTTTAAAGAGAGCGATAACTTTACATTTGATGTGACCAGTAAAATGGGCGGATTTGATAATAACAGCGGTAAGGCAAAGGTTACCTCAAAAACGCCGTCAGATGAAGAACGGGGATATTCATCAACCAAAACATATAAAGGATATATAGGTAAAAGCAACAGCGACAATAAGATCACTATTGTTGCAAACTTTGGCGCAATAAATTTTAACTGATAACTTTCAACTATAAAATTAGCTTATTTGTAAAACCCTTGTCATTACGGCAGGGGTTTTGCTATTTTAGGGCTGTTTAAAAAAATTACTTATAATGGAAATCCTTACCAACCCGGAGGCATGGTTGTCGCTTATTACGTTAACACTTTTAGAGATAGTTTTAGGTATTGATAATGTAATATTCATATCTATACTTGCTGATAAGTTACCAAAAAACGAGCAGGAAAAAGGCCGCAAACTGGGTTTAGCTATGGCCATGATCACTCGTGTTCTGTTGCTGCTTTCTATTAGCTGGGTAATGACGCTTACTGCACCGTTATTCAATATATCCGGTGTGTTAAATATTAATGACAGCGAGTGGGTAGAAAAGCTTGCCATTTCTGGCCGAGACCTGATACTAATAGTTGGAGGGTTATTTCTGATATATAAAAGTACTGCCGAGATTCACCATAAAATTGAAGGCGAGGAAGACGACGAAACAAATGTTAAAAGGCATTCTTTCTGGGGAACCATTTTCCAGATAATGCTGTTGGATATAGTTTTCTCGCTTGATTCAGTTATTACTGCCGTAGGAATGGCCCAGCACGTAGAGATTATGATAGCCGCTGTTGTAATTGCGGTAGGTATTATGATATGGGCATCAGGCTCGGTTGCCGGCTTTGTAAACAGGCACCCAACGGTAAAAATGCTTGCCCTGTCGTTCCTGTTACTGATAGGTGTTTCTCTGTTAGCCGAGGCCTTTGAGCAGCATATTCCTAAAGGTTATATTTATTTCGCTATGGCGTTCTCTATCCTTGTAGAAATGCTTAATCTTAAAATGCGCTCTAAACGGTTAAAAGCAGCAGAAGTTAAAACCAAGAAACCGATAACTAAAAAATAAGGTTGCAGTATTAGGTTGCAGTATAGGGTTGCGGTATCCTTACCGCAACCCTATACTGCAACCGGTATGTTAATCTCTGCTATTGGTGTCCTCACCAACAACTATCATTTAAACTTATCTTCCCCTGTTGGTGTCATCACCAACATCTATTTAAACTTATCCTTCAAAGCTGCCAGTTTGCTCATCATATCCATTTCAGGCTCGGGAGCCGGTTTTGTGGGCCTTTGTACAAAGGGCTTTTGAACAGGTTTGTTTTCACGCGGTTTAGTGGCTGCAGCAGGTTCACGTTTTTCATTCTCTTTCATAGATAATGATATCCGTTTGCGGTTCACATCTACCTCGGTAACGGTAACCTCAACTTTCTGATGTACTTTCAGCACCTCGTTAGGGTCTTTAATGTAGCGGTTGGTTATCTGGCTTAAATGCACCAAACCATCCTGGTGAACACCAATATCTACAAAAGCGCCAAAATTTGTAATGTTAGTTACTATGCCGGGCAGCTTCATGCCGGGTTTAAGGTCACTTACCGAATTTACACCATCCGTAAAGCTAAAGGCTTCGAACTGCTCACGCGGGTCACGACCGGGTTTGGCCAACTCGGCTATAATATCATTAAGTGTAGGTAAGCCAACAGTATCAGAAATATATTTTTGCAGCGGGATAGATTTACGCAAGGTGTTATCACGCATCAAATCCTGCACACTGCATTTAAGGTCTTTGGCCATTTGCTCAACCAAAGTATAACGCTCCGGGTGAACGGCGCTGGTATCTAACGGATTTTCCGCTCCGCGAATGCGTAAAAACCCTGCTGCCTGCTCATAAGCTTTATCGCCCAGGCGGGCAACTTTCTTTAACTGGTCGCGGCGTTTAAATGCACCGTTAAGGTTGCGATATTCTACAATATTTTGCGCCAGTTGTGGTCCCAAACCGGATACATAGGCCAGTATCTGTTTTGATGCGGTGTTTAATTCTACACCTACAGCGTTCACGCAGCTAATAACGGTATCATCCAAAGATGTTTGTAGTTTATTCTGGTCCACATCATGCTGGTACTGCCCAACGCCGATAGATTTTGGGTCAATCTTTACCAGTTCTGCCAATGGGTCCATCAAACGGCGACCGATTGAAACGGCACCCCTAACAGTAATATCCTTATCAGGGAATTCGTCCCTTGCCACTTCAGATGCAGAATAGATTGATGCACCGCTTTCATTCACCATTACTATGGTTGCACCGGGCAAGTTCAGGTTGCGCACAAATACCTCTGTTTCGCGCCCGGCGGTGCCATTACCTATGGCAATAGCCTCAATGTTGTAACGCTCAAATAAATGCTGAACGGTTTTCTCTGCTTCTTTAGCTTGCCCGGCGCCGGTATGCGGGTAAATGGCAGTATTCTCCAATAGTTTACCCTGCTCATCTAAACAAACCAGTTTACAGCCGGTACGGAAACCGGGGTCAATGGCCATAATTCTTTTTTGACCAAGGGGTGCACCTAACAAAAGCTGGCGTGCATTCTCCGCAAATACACGGATGGCTTCTTCATCAGCCTGCTTTTTGGTAAGCAGCCTAATTTCGGTTTCCATTGATGGCTTTAGCAGGCGTTTGTAACCATCAGCAATAGCCAAACCCACTTGGGCTGCTGCTGCATTTCGGGCGATAATAAGCTCCTTTTCCAGCAAATCAATGGCATCTTCTTCAGTTGGTTTAATATCCAGATAAAGAATCTCCTCCTTTTCGCCGCGACGCATAGCCAGGATACGGTGAGAAGGCGCTGATTTTACAGGCTCTGTCCAGTCGAAGTAATCTTTATACTTAATGCCTTCCTGCTCCTTGCCGTCAGCCACCTTTGATTGGAAAGTGCCTTTTTCGGTAAAGAGCGTACGCATTTTGGCACGTACTTCGGCATTTTCGCTTATAAACTCGGCAATAATATCGCGGGCACCCGCAAGGGCTTCTTCAATATTATTTACGCCTTTTTCTTCGTCGATATATTTACCGGCCTCTAATTCCGGGTCTATGTTCTTTTGAGCAAGTAGATTATCAGCTAAGGGCTGCAAGCCTTTTTCGCGGGCCGCGGTAGCGCGGGTTTTACGCTTTGGCCGGTAAGGCAGGTAGATATCTTCCAGCAATACCATCGTTTCGGCGGCATTAATTTGCTGCTCCAGTTCAGGCGTTAGCTTGCCCATGTCTGTAAGTGATTTTAATATGGCCTCACGGCGTTTATCCAGATCACGCAGTTGCTGTACACGGTCGCGGATGGCGGCTACCTGTACCTCATCAAGGCTGCCGGTAACTTCTTTGCGGTAACGGGATATAAAGGGAACGGTTGCACCCTCATCAAGCAAGGCAATGGTTGCGCTTACCTGTTTGCTGCCAACAGAAAGTTCCTGGGCTATTTTAACGTTGTATTCCATTTTGTGATATTACCGATAAATCGGGATTGCGAAGTTGGGGGTATTTAAGGAGAAATCAAACGGATATTTTTCCACGATAAATGCCCACGTCACCCTGAATTTAGATGCCGAAATAAATTCGGCATGACAAAACTTTTTCTCAAAATGGCACAATCACCTTAAAGCTTATATTCCTGCCAATATTATAAATTCCCGACCTGCCGTTTGGCGACTTGTTATAATATTCAAAGTACTTTAACCGGTTAAGGTTTGATTGATAGGCCACATCAAACAAATTATCGGCCTGCAAAAAAAGCTCACAAATATGTTTGCCAGATTTTCGCTTTAGTGTTGAGCCAATGCCTGCATTTATTAGCATGTAACCGGGTGTAGGTGTTTCGGTATCGTTTAGGGCATAATAATGATTTTGCGCGGAGTAAGCATCAGCCTCAATACGGAAATATACTTTGCTGAACATGTCGTAAGTGCCTTGTAGCTTTACCTTTATCTCTGACCGGATATGTAGCGGCGGAATAAAAGGCAGGTATTTAGCCGCGCCATTGCTTTGTGCAATTAAAGCTTTATTTTGGTTGATGCCTGCCACATAAGCCAGGCTGTTATTAAATGCAAGCCACTTAATGCCTTGCAGGTGCAGGTTAAAAGTAAATTCGGCCCCATACAACCGGGCTTTTGACTGCTGATACTGATAAGTGGTATTCCCGGGAACAATAATCACCGAGTTTCCGTTTGCATCATCTAAACGCGACTGGTAGATATAATTATTTATCTGGTTATTAAAAAGCTCCAACTGGAAGTCGGCATCTTTTAAGTAAGCTATAATGCCAACATCTTCTTGTAAACTAAACTCCGGGTTAAAGGTGCGGTTACCCAGATAAACAATGTGTGCGCCGGGGTCAAGCCCGTTACTGCCAATTTCGGTAATGTTTGGCGCACGATAACCACGGGCAATGTTGGCTTTTAGCAACAGCCGTTCATTAATGTTATAGGTGAATCCCAAACTGCCCGATATGCCATGATAGGTATGTTTAAAATTAGGAAATTGCAGGCGTGCTCCTGCATCGTTAGCCGTTACCCGCTTCTCAAACCCATTGGCCGGGTTAGCACCTACATAAAAATCATTCCAGGTAATGTTGCGGGTGTCATACCTTATCCCTCCGGAAATATCTGTTTTGCCAACGGATTTTTTAGCAAAGAAAAAACCGCCTACATCAAACAAATTATAATCGGGGATGGGAAAATCGGTTGCATTTTTGCTGCGGTTGGTTTGATAAATGCCGTTTAGCCCAAAAGAAGTTTCCAGCCCGGCAAATACCGGCGGACTGTATCTGAAATCGTAATTTAAGGTGTTCAGTGTTACAAACAGTCCGGCTTGTTGCGGCATGGTGGGGTGGTTATATTCCCGCCTTACACTTTGCTGCCAGCCCAAAGCGGTATTGAATAAGCCATCGCCCAGCTCTATTTCGGTTTTATTATATAAGCGGTAATGTTGTATATGCTGATGCAAAGGTGTAACACCATAGGAGGTAAGCCATTCCTGCGGAGCAAAAGGGCGATTTTTAATATTATCATTTGCTCCCTCTGCTACCTGCACAGTAAACCTGCGGGTAAGCGAATCGCGGCTGCCATCGGGTATTTCCTGCTTGTTATTATAAGTGGTACCCACAAATTGCGAGTAGCCCCACGTTTTATCTACACGTGTCATCGCCGATAAAATGTATTCCTGAAAGGATGAGTTATATACCGGCCCATCAATTTTATTACGGTAATTATGCGCCATTTTACCTGTAGCCCGGAAAGCGTATTTCCAGTCGCCGGTTTTGTAGGATAAACCAAGCGATGAACCAATGAGTCCGTTGTTGGTATGGTAGTCGGTAATAATATCGCCGTTCAGCTTGTCATCTGCCCCGTTGGGAATATAAGGGATCAGGTTAATAACTCCCGCCAGGGCATCCGAGCCATAAGTTAAACTGGCCGGGCCTTTTATTACCTCGGCGCGGGCAATGCCGTATTGGTCTATCTCAATACCATGCTCATCGCCCCATTGCTGCCCTTCCTGGCGGATGCCGTCGTACAAAGTTAAAACCCGGTTATATCCCAGTCCGCGAATGAACGGTTTGGATATATTTGGCCCGGTGGTAACCGCGGTAACACCGGGTATGCCTTTTATTATAGCATCAATAATGTTATTATTAACGGTTTGATCTATTTCTTTTTTAGTAAGCACCACAATAGGTACCGGGTTGCTGCGCAGTTCTGTAGCACGCGATACGCCGGTTACCACCACCTCGCTTAGTCTTGAGCTGCTTTCCTTTAGTTCCATATTGATGGTGGCCGGCGTGAGGCCGGTAACAGTGACTTTAACTCTATCGCTCCGGTGACCCACGCTTGAATACACTACAAGGTATTCGCCGGGTGTAATGTTTTTAATTTCATACATGCCTTGCTGGTTGGTAACCGTGCCATGTTTAGTGCCATTTAGTACAACCGTAGCATAAGGCAATGGCGAGTTGTTGACCGTTACCTTTCCGTTTATTGAGCTTTTTTGGGCGGTAACTGCCAGTGTAATAAGTATTAGTAAGAATGAAAACAATAAGCGCATATGTTTTATATTCGTGTAAACATATCTATTTAATTTGTTTAAATTAATAAATAAAATTAGTCTTGCCTAATTTTATTATAAAATGCTTTTTTGTTTATGTTTGTATAACCCAATAAATTATATGCATACCTTATCAGAAGAGAATTACCTGAAATGTATTTACCGCCTTTGGCAGGATAAAGGGCTAAAGATAACGCCAACGGCCATTGCGGAATCTTTGGGGAATAACCCGGCCTCGGTGGTAGATATGATTCGTAAGCTTACCGATAAGCAACTGATAAACTACGATAAAAAGAAAGGTGTAGAGCTAACCGCTCAAGGGCAGAAGGATGCTACACTGATTGTGCGCCGCCATCGCCTGTGGGAAGTTTTCCTGTTAGAGAAATTGGGCTACGACTGGGATGAGATACACGATATTGCCGAGGAAATGGAGCATATTAAGGATGCCTCACTGGCAGACAGACTGGATAAATTTCTCGGCTTTCCTGAATACGACCCGCATGGCGACCCGATTCCAAAAGCTAACGGAAAAATGGCCAAGCGTTATTCAACCACTCTGGCAGATCTTAAGACCGGTGGATATTGCCGAGTTGCTGCTGTAAAGGACACTACCAGCTCCTTTCTGCAATACCTGCAAAAACTGAATATTAGTATCGGCACAAAAATTCAATTAATAGAAAAGATTCCTTTCGATAGCTCGCTGGTGATAAGTATTGATGGCAACGAGCGTACCACTGTTTCACAAAAATTTGGAGAGAGTGTGTTGATTGATATGTAGGAAGAAATTTCAAGTAACTATTAAAAGTTGTGGTCTCACCTTTTAGCTAATTTAAGCTTTATAACTTACCTTGGCCAATTATCCCCAACCGAAATTAAAGTTAGATCGAAGTGAGTTCCAAGGGACATAATTTAGCTACTGATGATATTTTTATAAATAAGTTATTTTATTTATATTTTAGCTAAACCAAACACATCACTATCTAACTTAGATGAAAAGACTTATACATGCTTTTTTACTACTTGCATTATTTATTGTAGTTTCCAATGCTTTTGGACAAGCTAAAACAGATTATCAAAACGTTGGGGATTCGCTTTATCAAAACAAAGATTATAAAGGTGCCATTGAAAATTACAACAAGGCCATTGAAATAAGCAAGCAAAACAAGGCTAAATTGGCTGTACTACTTGATAAACGAGCGGAGGTTGAAATTGACCAGGAAGAATATAAAAAAGCCATTGAAGATGAGTCTGCGGCCTTATTGGCCGACCCTGATTTTAGTGATGCTTATTGGAATAGGGGGATAGCTTATGGAAATAATGGCGATTACCAATTAGCTATTGATGACTATAATAAGGCAATAGGTTTTAATCAAACAAATAAGGAAAATTTATCTACATTATTTGATAATCGAGGCATAAATGAGCGCCGGCTAAAAAATTATAAAAAGGCGATTGAGGATCACACACAAGCTATTTCTTATAATAGTAAAAACGGTGATGCTTACTGGCATCGGGCTACGGCGTATAATTATAATGGTGATTATCAGTTAGCTATTGATGATTACAGTACTGCTATGTTTTACAATTTTGACCCGGAAGATCTCGCTACACTATATGATAACAGAGGCAATAATAAACGACAACTAAAGCAGTACAGAGAAGCTGTAAATGATTATAATAATGCTATAAAATTAAATCCTAAAAAGGGAAAATTCTATTGGGATAGAGGGCTTGCGTATCAATATAATGGCGACTATCAGTTAGCTATTGATGATTTTAATGCTGCTATACCGTACTATCAGGATGCTAAAGCAGATCTGGCAATTTTATTTAATAACCTAGCAATTAATAAAATGGCCTTGCATCAGCCTCAAAAAGCACTTGATGATATAATAAAGGCTATTGAGCTGAATCAGCAAAACGGTTATTTTTACTGGAGTCGCGGAAATATATATAGTCAGATAGGCAAATGCAGGCAGGCAATTAATGATTTTACTAAGGCGATAGATTTTTATAAAGAGAATAAAATAATGCAAGCCATACTGCATAGCAGCAATGCTACCAATCTTTATATAATTAATGAAAATCAAAAAGTTATTGATGAATGTACTGCGGCTATAACTTTAGCACCAGATTACTCATCATCTTATTTTACAAGAGGAAAGGTTTATTTAAAAAGAATTATTAATAAAGAGCAGGCTATAAAGGATTTTAATAAGGTTATAGAGTTGGATACATCCAAATCAACAGTAAGTTATATTTTTTCACAATTCTATATAGGAAATACCGATATAGCGATGCAAAGTCTCCAGCAACAGGTACTAAAAACCTCCAGCAGCGATGATGTTCTTAATCACTACTATAATATTGCGTGCATGTTTTCAATTATGAATAAACCAAAGGAAGCAAATATCTATTTAAGAAAAGCGATCGAGTCGGGTTATTCAAAAGACTTTGCAACTAATGATGAAGACTTTGATAATATCCGCAAAACACCCGATTATATAGAGCTTATGGCTGAAAGTAGTTCAAAGCAGAAGTAATAAATCAGGCGCTTATCTTTTCTTTAAAAAGGCTGTTTTAAGCACAATGCTCATACCGTCAATTTTGCAATCAACTTCTTCGTCATCATCCATTAGGCGGATTTTTTTACCAGTGTGCCTTGCTTAAGGGTAACACCGCCGCCTTTTACTTTAAGGCTTTTAATAAGGGTTACCGAGTCGCCGTCATTAAGGATATTGCCGTTGCTGTCTTTTACGTTTGATTCTGCCATCTGATAATTTGTAGTTGGCAAAATTAAACAGATAAATTGACTACTGTTTATTTATTTATTTTTTAAAATCTTTCAATGATATTAAGCCCATCTGTTTTCTGCGTACTTCAACATTTAGCCGGATCACGTAATAATACTTGTTGTGTGTTCCGCTTTTGTTCCGCTTTGTTCCGCTTTTAGCGGAACGGAACACCAGATAAAATTAAATAAACCAAACTATTACTGCTGTATTTTAAAAATGTATAAACAAGAAAACCCTGCATTGCAGGGTTTTCTTGTTTATAAGAGATCTGGCTATTTCTTTTCAGGCAGCAATATCAGTTTAATGAAATTATTGTTGCTGTTTAAATATTTATTAGCAGCATCCTTAGTGCTTTGCACGGTTATCTGCTCCAGGTTTTTAACATGGAATAATATGTTATCAGGGTCCTGTCCGTTTTGTGCTGTTCCGGCAAGATAGCCTGCCCAAAACACATTTTCCTTTAATTGCGATTGTGTTGAACGCGCTTCTTCGGCAACAAATTTTTCAATATCTGCAGGCAAGGCGCCATTTTGTTTTAGCTTGTTAATCTCTTCAAGCGTTGCTGCTATCAGTTTATCTACATTGGCTTCGGCACAGCTAAAGTAAATAGTTATTGTATACCTGCTATTTGGTATTTTAACATAATGTGCTCGTACACCCGGTGCGTAACTGCCGCTTTCCTGCTCACGTAGGCGCTCGGTAAGTTTAATATTCAGCACTTCTTCCAATGCATCTATCTGTATGTTATTAGCATCGTTAAAATCATAAGTGCCGCTAAATACTAATTGCACGGTAGCTTTATCATCCAAGCCCTTATTTACTGTTTTGGTTACTTGCCCGGGGGTTGGGTATATGTGCAGGTCTTTAAAAGTTTCTTTTTTATTTGTTGATGGTAAGCTGCCCAAATAAGTTTCAAGGTATGGTTTTACCTCTTCAGGTTCAAAATTACCTACCAGTGTAAATGTAAACCCGCTGGCATCGGCAAACCTGTCTTTATAAAAGCTATAAGCTTTATCTAAGCTGGCCGTGCTTAGCCTTGCCTGTGTGGTAACCATTGAGCGGAAATTATTATTACCTAAAACGGCAGCAACAGTATCCTGAAATACACTGCCCGGATCAAGCCCGCGGTTAGCTAAGATGGATTTTGTTTGATTAACGTTACCCTGCCATATATCGTTATCCTTACGTGGTTGTGTAAAGTACAAGTATATTAATTGCATAGCAGTCTCAAAATCGCGCGGAGTTGAATTTGCCGTAATGCCCTGCGAAATGTCACTGATGTAAGGCGAAACATGCAAGTTTTTACCGGCAAGCATTTTATCTAATTGGCCCTGGTTAAAATCGGCTACGCCGCTATTGCCAATAATAGCTGCTGCAAGGTTAGCTGATGTAAAATCGGCATCGTTAGCTAATGATGTGCCGCCAAAGCTGTTGCCATTTATTAGTATCTGGTCGTTTTTATATTTTGTAGGTTTTAATATTACTTTAAGGCCATTACCCAAAACATATGTTGTTGTACCAATAGCGGTATCCCGTAATTCGCTTACTACCTTTGTGCCTTCGGGAGCTTTTTCCATAAGCGGCCTGCTGGTTACATTATCAACATAAGCAGTAACGTTTTTCCCTGCGGCATTCACCCAGTCTAAAACGGTCTTTTCGGCAGGCAATTTATCTTTGTCTTTCTCGGGTGCTTCAACAATTACCACGCGGTTTTGGTCGGTAATGAATTTGGCAGCCATAGCATTCATTTGCGGAAGTGTTATTTCGCTAATGTTGCTTGCATAAAAAGCATATTCATAAAGAATGCCCGGTATGGCTTCGCCTGTTAAAAAGTTTTGCTGGTATTCTCTTACAAAATTATTAGAATTTGTTTTATCCCGCTCGTTATAAGCGTTTTGTATCTGGGCCAATGCGGCTTGTTTTGCACGCTCCAACTCAGTTAGGGTAAACCCGAATTTACGGGCACGCTCAGTTTCTGCAACCATTGTCTTTATAGCGTTTTCCAGGTCGCCGGGTTTACCTACCACTATTGATGAGAATGCATCCTGTTTTCCTAATAAAGGACCATAGCTGGCCTTACCATATAAAAAGGGCGGCTCAGGTTTTTGCTGTAACTCATTCAGCCTTTCGCTAAGCATATAGTTAAACAAATTAACGCGGACACTTTGCATAAAGCTGGTAACTGATGTGACAACAACTTGCGGGTGCTTAACCACAATTTGCGCAAGTGTGTAGGGAAACTCTTTATCAGTAACTATTTTTACAACCGTACCAGGCGTTGGTGGCACGGTATATTGTGGGCGTGGCTTTTCTCCAACAGGGTTTTTTAAACCGGCGAAATTGGTTTTTATCAGTTCCTCAACCTCTTTTACATCAAAATCGCCTACGGCAATTACAGCTTGCATATCGGGGCGGTACCAATCATGGTAAAATGCTTTTATTGTATTGGCATCAAATGTTTTAATGATATTGTCTTTACCAATAGGCAAACGTGATGCATACCTGGAGTTGTTTAATAAAACAGGTAATGTTTGCAGACTCAGGCGTTCCTGGGCATTACGTCCACGCAGGCGCTCCTCTTCTAAAACTACACCGCGTTCCTTGTCAATCTCGGCCGGATCAAACGTTACAAACCCTGCCCAGTTGGCCAGTATGTTAAACCCTTTTTTGAAAACCGCTGCGCTATCTGTTGGTAAAGGAAGCTGGTATACAGTTTCGTCAAATGAAGTATAAGCGTTCAAATCGGCACCAAAGCGGATGCCCGATTTTTGCAGATAGTTCACCAGATCGTTTTTAGGGAAATCACGAGTACCGTTAAAGGCCATGTGCTCGGTAAAATGCGCAAGGCCCAGCTGCGCATCTGTTTCCAGTATAGAGCCGGCTTTGTTAACCAGGTATAATTCTGCACGGTTCTTTGGCTGCTCGTTATGGCGGATATAGTATTTTAAACCGTTGGGTAGTTTGCCTATGAGTACATTCTTGTCAACCGGTAATACATTGCCTTGTAATTGTGTGGCAGCAGCAGTAGGTTTTTGTTTGGGAGATGGTGTTGGCTTTCTTTTAACTTGCGCAAATACACTGCCCGATGCAAGGATTAGCGCTATTGCGGTTACAGAAAAACTCCTGTTAAAGTTCATATGATTAATTAAGGGATTATAGTACTAAGATGCTAAACGAATTTCTTAGTTGCAAATTGTTTATTGTTCTTTAAATGCGTCCTGCAGCATTTGCTGCAGCTCAACCTGATGACTTGCAACGGCTTGCTGGCCAAGCTCGGCACCTTTTTGAAATAGCGCGGGTTGTTTTTGATTAAGTTTTTTGCCTAACGGCGACAAATAAAATGCAGTTAGTTCCTTTAGTTCTTTTTCGGTGAATTGTTGTGCATATAAAACTGCCATCTGATCTTTAATTAAGTCCCAGTTCATATACTTGTTTATAAAAGCACCCATTATCTCCGTGAACTTAGCTTTCTTATCGTCAGGCACATTTGCGCTGGCTTGTTTTATCATTACGGAGATGCTCTCTTTCATTTGTGTGCCTGCGCCCGAAGCAATAAGTACATCTTCTGCCGCTTTTAAATGTGCAGGAGTGATATTAACATTTGCAGTTTGCGCTTTAACTACCGAGCAGAATAATAGAAAAGCAATTATCAGTCTGAATTTCATGATGTTTTATATTTTAACAAATATCTTACGAAGATACAATACCCACATTACCAGCCATAATATCAAAACAATAAAAATTGCCCCTGCCAGAGAGGCGTTTACAGGCGAAAAATAAGGGACAAATAAAGTTTGATAAATGGTTTTGTCACCGATGTGAATTTGGTTAAAATAATGCGGAATAAAGCCCGACAGCACATAAGCGGTGATAGCATTGGCCCCAAAAACCACAAATGGGTAAGTGAACCGTTTATGCCCTTGTACATCTATCAGCCAAAAACAAATAGCCAGGCCAATGGTAGCCAGGCCGCCGGTGTACAGTACAAATGAACTTGTCCATAGCGCTTTATTTATAGGGAAGAAAAGATCCCAAAATAGTGCAATAATCACTGCTATAACACCATAGGTAAACATCCAGCTTACTTTAGTGCTGTCGTCGCGGTCCTTGCGTTTAAGCCATGTACCTACCCTTATACCAAATAAACCGGTGCCTATGGCAGGTAATGTTCCCAGTAACCCTTCCGGGTCCCAGGTGTGCGATGAGCGCCATAAATGATCTGTTGTGAATACTAAACGGTCTAACCAGGCGCCCATATTGGTTTCGGGGTTAAGGTTAGCATACCCTACCCCCGGTACCGGGATAAAAGTCATGATGATATAGTAGCCGATAAGTACCCCGGCAAAAATCCAGTTACGGGTTTTTTGCGATGTCTTTAGATAAAGGATAGTGCAAATAAAATATACCAGTGCTATACGCGGTAAAACACCGGGAAGGCGCAAATGAGCTATATCAAACGTCCACCTGAAGATAAGCTGCGTTGCATAAGTGATCAGTATTAGTGTTACCGCACGTCTTAATGATGTCAGTATTATTTTTGAATGACCTGCACCATTAGCCTTTTTGCTTTCCATGGAGTAAACAATTGATACCCCAACCATGAATAGGAAAAATGGGAATACCAGGTCGGTAGGTGTACAGCCATTCCATTCGGAATGTTCAAGCGGCGCATAAATATGGCCCCAATCACCGGGATCGTTAACCAATATCATGGCAGCTATAGTAAGGCCACGAAAAACGTCAAGAGAAAGGAGGCGGGGAGATTTTGTAAAAACTGTTTCAATCATTTTATTTTCTTAGCATCTTAATTATGTCATTGCGAGCGCAGCGTGGCAATCTCGTAGCCAGTGCATGAGCGTCATGCTTCCGACGGGATTGCCACGTCGCTGCGCTCCTCGCAATGACATGGTTATTATTTTTTAATAATGATACCTGACAAAGGCTTCCATAGCGGCATATTCGGCCATTCCCAGCTTGTCATAGTTCTGCGCTGTTTCGCGGTTGCGGTCCTCGGCACGTACCCAAAACTCCCTGGCATCATCACCCGGGAAAACAGGGCGGTCCTTTTGCGACTGGTGCTTAAAGATAGCATTGCGCTTGCGCAGCACTTCGGCAGGGGAAAGTGGTACCGCCATTTCTATCTCATGCGTAGGGAATTCCTGCCAGGCACCCCGGTACAGCCACATCCAGCAGTCCTTTACCCAGTCTTCCGTTTCCTTTAAGCGGTTAAGGGCGGCAAGGATAATGTTAAAGCAGACAATATGCGTCCCGTTAGGGTCAGCAAAGTCACCGGCTGCAAATACCTGCTGCGGCTTTATCTGCTGCAGCAGCTCCATCGTCAGCCTGATGTCCTCCTCGCCAACGGCGTTCTTCTTGGTCTTGCCGGTTTCGTAAAAAGGCAAAGCCTGGAAATGGATATTGCTGTCCGGCAGCCCCGCGAAGCGGGCACCCGAGATGGCTTCCGTTTTGCGGATGAACCCTTTTACATCCCTTATCTCCGGTGTATCTATCTGGTTGGGCAGCTTGGCATCAATAAAGCTGCGCATATCCGCGTAAATGCCTTTCAGCTTAGCGGTATCCTCGCCCACGCTGTGTTTAAAGTCAATAGCAAACTCCATGTAGCGCAGCACATCATCATCCCAAACCGCTGTATTGCCCGAGGTTTGGTAAGCCACATGCACATCGTGCCCCTGGTCAACCAAACGGATAAAGGTGCCTCCCATGGAGATCACATCATCATCCGGGTGGGGAGAGAACACGATGGACCGCTTTTTGGCCGGCGCGGCACGCTCCGGGCGCTGGGAGTCATCGGCTCCCGGCTTACCACCCGGCCAGCCGGTTATGGTATGCTGTACCTGGTTGAATATATCAATATTGATCTGGTATACCGGTCCCTGCTCTACGGCCAGCTGGGCCATGCCATGGGTGTTGTAATCTTCTTCGGTTAGCTTTAAGATGGGTTTGCCCACCTCGCAGGATAACCAGATCACTGCTTTCTTTTTTAAGCGGTTATCCCATACACAGTCTTTCACCAGCCAGGGGGTATCAAAGCGGG
>JAQBNZ010000191.1 GCA_028288285.1 Mucilaginibacter sp. | reverse complement strand
AACATAAGCCTGGTGATGTTTACCATGGTGAATTTCCATAGTAGCTTTATCAATATGTGGTTCCAGTGCATCGGTAGCGTAAGGTAACGCCGGTAGTGTAAATGCCATAATATTTAAAATTTAAGGTGAAACAAAATTGTGATGAACAAATATAAGTGTTGAATGTAACTTTTGTTCTAAATGAATGTCATTTATATTGATGTCTGGATCAGAATTTCAGGATTGGTAAATTTTCAGAATCCTGTTCATTCTTGAATTCTGAAAATTCTGATTATTTCCTTTTACTTTTAAAAAAATCCTTTACCAATTGAGCGCATTCGTTTTCGTGGATGCCACCGGTTATTAATGTTTTAGGATGCGTGATAGATTGATTGAGCCTGCCGAAACCCAGCCGGGTATCATATGCACCAAAAACTATACGCCCTATCTGGAACCAGTATGATGCACCGGCGCACATTACGCAGGGCTCAAGGGTAACATACAAAGTACATTCCGGCAAATACTTACCACCCATATAGTTGGCTGCCGCTGTTAAGGCCTGCATTTCGGCATGTGCCGATACATCGTTAAGCCGTTCTGTTAAGTTATGTCCCCGCCCTATGATCTGCCCTTTACAAACCACCACGGCACCAATAGGTATCTCATCCTCTTTCAGGGCAAAACGCGCTTCTTTCAAAGCCTCGTTCATAAAAAACTCATCGGGAGATAGGGCTGGCTGTTCTTCGCCAAAAGTAAAATACCTCATTATATTAATTTACTGCCGTTAGGCACTGGTCTGTCAATAACGGTTAAAACAATGTCGCCGCTCTCATCGGCAAGGCCGGTCACCAAAAACTCCGATATGAAATTTGCAATCTGTTTTTTAGGAAAATTGATAACGCCTAAAATCTGCCTACCAGGAAGTTCTTCCCGTGTATAATGCTTTGTAATTTGCGCGCTGGATTGCCTGATACCGTACGGGCCAAAATCTACTTTTAATTTATAAGCCGGCTTACGCGCCTCCGGAAAATCGGCAACCTCCAATATGGTACCGGCACGCAGTTCTACTTTTTCAAAATCGTTCCAGGTGATGGTTTCCATGGGGCAAAGGTATAAATGATAAATGTTTTGAAAGCGATTTATCCTAAGATTTTAATCCGGAAAAAATATCGATCAAAATGGGGTAAAAAATCGCAAAAAATCATGCAAAATCTGAAGATAATTAGAGATAATTAGAGTTTTTTGCAACAAATCTGTGCGGTTTTGGGTGATTTTAATTGATAATCTTTCCGCTAATATCAACAGCTCTTGAAAAAGGATTTAAATATTTATTAGCAAGCACCGCAAATTCGCGGCGGGTAACCGGGCGCTTAACGTCAAAATTATCGGTAAATTTAAATTTGGTTTTCCAAGAGCTCTGCATTACTTTCTGCAATACCTCAGGATCGGTAAGGGTCATCTCGCTAATGTAAGATAGCAGGTTGCCAACAGTAAATAATTCTGCAGGCTTAGTTCTATTAAACCACAAAAATGATCGTGCATAGATCTCATTCAGAATAGGTTGAATATCGGCAGTGCTCACCGTAGTATCCGGGCAAAACAACACCTGGGCGCTATTTCCATTTACTTTTTGAATGCCTTTTATTAAGCCGGTAGCACCTATTTGTTGTATAGCCCTAAAGGATGGATCAGACCGGGGGATATCAGCAAAAGGCATAAGCATTCCTTTAAAATCAAGTATCTCTCCTTGTATCACTCTAACTTTCAGGTTTTTAGTTGTTGTTTTAAAGAACGCGCAATAAGCCGCTGTGGCGCCAACACCTTGTCCTAAAGTCATTTGTACTGAAGGATAAGTGATACTGCCGTTTACCAGGTGCGTAACTGACATTGCTTTTTCAGTCACCAGTAAATTCTCTATATCCTTCACTATTATTGCTCCTAACGGGATACTATAACCAGGGAAAGGCGGATATTTAATTTTTGGCGCTCCCGGCGTAATATAATGCTGGCCCGGCATAGCATCACCAACCCCTATTGAAGTTCGGTATAACTGTGAACCACGATTGTAAGGTGTATAAACATCATCCAAAACCATTCTTACTAAACCTGTTACCCTTCCATTCTCCCGAATAAACGGTATATAAGGCAAATGATCAGGCGTAGGGAAATCGTCACTTACCGATAGGTTTTTGTAGCCCAATTCTGTTTGCAGGTAATAAATTAATCCAAGTGTACGCAGCCTCGCCTGTTTGAAGGTCTTTTCCCTATTCTCGCGTTTAAGATCTTCTGCTGTAACAGAATACTGATTGGCACAATCGCTCCATTTAATCATGTACTTATCATTTATTAACCTGCCCGAGGCCAGCAATTGTTTAATATCCGCTTTTTTAAGGCAGGCATATTGTCCGGCGTCATAACCTTCAGGTTTGGCAATAGTGCGGTCAGCAGCGCGCCCGTAATCTTTTAATATAGCTATGTAGCTAATGTCCTGTATCTGGTTGGTAGGGTTCTCGGGAGCTAAGCTTTCACCGGTATCCTTCCGGCTATCAAAACCCGATGTAAATATTGCGTTAGCTTTTGCCGCAACGTCGCCTAATTCGGTGGCATCCACAACAACTTTTGCTTTAATTACATCAATTTTCCCGTTCTGGGTTATGCTTACTTCCCAGCCTGTACCATCCTTTTTTATGGCGGTAAAAGGGGTGTTCATTTTAACGGTTAGATTTTTAACCGTGTCGGTAATTTTTTTAAGTATCGCCGCCCCGGTGTAAGGTTCAAACGTTAAAATGGCGTTTCGGGTGGTATCATAGCCAAGCCTGTTTTTATAAAAATCAACAATCCTGCCTCTAAATTCCCCGTATATACCTGCAGATAAATTGCGGTTTGCTTCAAGAATGCACATCCCGCCTGATGTCATACTGCCACCCAGCCATGGGCCCTGTTCTATCAGCATAGTTTTTACTTTACTGCGTGCACTTTGTATAGCTGCAGAAACGCCGCTTGCACCGCCTCCAATAACCAGTACATCGGTTTTAATAGTTTCGGCATAGGTTAATGAACAATTGAGAACAAATAGCAGCGCAAGTAACTTTTTTATCATCCGATTAGTAAAATAACAACAAAACGCTAATTTAGGCCAAAAGCTTATGCAATTGTTAAATTATTAGCCGTTAAATAAATAAAAACATGACAGACGAACAAATGCGTTATCCGATAGGGAAATTTGCACCCCCGGTAACCTATATTAACGAAGATATAACCCGCTGGATAGACGAGATACATACACTTCCGGGTAGAATAAGGAATGCCATAATGACCTTGACCGAAGCACAATTAAACACACAATACCGCAGCGGCGGATGGACGTTAAGGCAGGTAGTACACCATGTGGCTGATAGTCATATGAACTCGCTGATGCGTTTTAAACTGGCACTAACCGAGGATAACCCTACCATAAAACCTTATGACGAAGCCGGTTGGGCTATACAACCCGATTACCGCCTGCCAGTTGAACCATCCCTAAAAATGCTTGAAGGCATTCATCAGCATATGGTGGCACTTTTTGAAAGTTTTACCGAAAATGAATGGAACCGGACTTTTATACATCCGGCAACGGGCAGTATTATACCGCTTAAAAAGAACCTTGCCCTGTATGCATGGCATGGCAACCATCATTTGGCGCATTTAACAGAGACGATAAAGAAGTTTTAAGGGAGTTTTAGAGACGCAATATTTTGCATCTCTATGCATAATTGAGACGCAAAATATTGCGTCTCTACTGCAAGAAACAAAAGGGGAGCAATTGCTCCTCTTTTGTTTTACATATCCATTATCTTATTCATTTTAGGCTTGCCGCCCATTTTCATCATAGCAGGTGTAATACGCAAATATACCTCAAAACCAACCGGGGCATTGCCATATAAAGGCTTTAATGCTGATGGAGAAGCATTTAGCGTTGCCTGTGTGCCTATAGTTAGGTTGGTTTGTTTATAGGTGGTCAATATTCTGTTAACACCTAATGTTAATGCATTTATCTTAAAATTTGGGTCCGTTGGATATAGCGCTACCATATCTAATTCGGTAGCATCTTTCACCACATATTCATACCGGCTGTAAATAGCAGTTTTATTTAATTGAAAGCTATTCTCTAACAATATAGAGGGTTGTGTTTTGCCATGATGATTATTTTGCCCGTAAACCAATGTGGTAGCAACATAACTATCACTGCCCAGTGTTTTGGTATGAATGGCCGATGCCGTGAAACGCTTAACATTATCATGCGGCTCAGCCTCCTCCGGGCTTTTTAACCAGCCATGTGAAACCTGTAGCGCCCACTCCTTTGATGGATTTACAGATAACCGCATAGAATAGGAATCAAACTTAGGCTTATCAAAATTATAACGGAATTCGTCAGGTTCGCGGCCGGTAAATGCGGAGCCTTCCAGCTTTACATTTTTATAGCGGAAACCCAATGTAGCTGTACCGAATGTGATGTGTGTAGCATCGGCATAGTGATGGCTCAATGGCGCATCCGGATTATTCATTGCCGATATCCGGTGCATAAATGCCGGCGGGCCAAGGGCGGGCTCACCCGGGTAGCCTACCGATAGTGATATATCTGTGTTTTTAGCTACCCGCTGCGTGTAGGCGACACTTAATTCAGAAAACAGATCATGCGGGTGCTGCCTGTCAACCAGTTTATGGCCTTTGTATGATTCGCCTGTTTGGTACAATAGCGGGTAGCCCCCAGCACCTACCAGAAACGGATCGAACGAGAACATGGTATTTACCGAGAATAAACCGTTTTTGCCCACCTTGCGCTGGGCCATATACATGAGCCAGTTAGGTGCATCAAACTGGCTTCCGCCACGGCTGCCTTTGTTAAACAAATCCTGCTTGTTGTAACGGGCAAAAAAGCTGCCATGTATCATATGCATCCATTTTTTACCATAAATCATGTACATATACATTGGCGTTTCATCAGGCACCCATGATGTACCCGAGCCATCGCGGTTCATAGGCAAATCAAGCGAGAACTGGCTGGTCATCATGTTCATATTGTGTTTGTTGGTATCGTGTTGCATACCTTCCATCTGCATATGATCATGCTTCATGAGCTTCTTGGGTGTAGTATCTTTTTGCATGTGCTGCATATGATCCATCTGCTGCGCATAGGTGGCTGCGGCAGTTATCATCAGCATAGCAATTAATAAAATATGTTTTTTCATTGGGATGATTAAAGGTTAAAAAAGTTGTACTCAAAACGTATCAAATACATGTTGGCGCTATTGCGCTGCATGTTATTATACAATGGCGTACGATAAGAAAGATCAAGCCTGCAAACGCTATTAAAAATGAATTGAATAGCCGGCGCAACATCCAGATAACTTTGCCCATAACCGGGATTACTCTTACCCAACAGTTCCGCATACAGGTTTAAGTTTACCTGGTTATAGCTGGTGTAGTTTTTAGGCAATAACAAATACCCGGCTGATGCTGTATAGGCCACAGCCTCCTTTGCCCCGGTTATAGGCAGCGAATTACCGGTATTATTATACGCCCGCAAATAGCTTGCCGAACCAGAGAACGCCACTTTATGGATAAGCTTGGTGAATATAACACCTCCCTGCAGGCCGGTATTGTCGCCCTCTAAGGCAATTTCCTGTAAGTTATATGGATTACTGCTGATAGCTGCCTTACCAAATATAGCCCCCCGGAAATGCGCCTGTATGGTATCTGCAGAAAAGAAACGGTATTTACCATAAAAGCTGCCGCCTTCAAAACGCTGACTACCCTGGTAAAAATCTGACTGGTATAAAGCGCCGTGCAGCATTAACTTGCCGGTAGCACCATACATTGCTTCCAATGTAGTCCGATTTTTAAATTTAGGCGAGAAATAACCTTGGTTCTCCAGCCGGATACCTAATGAGTGGGCGGCCATATTGCTGGCAGGCTCTGTATTTACATACAGTTCCTGCCCAAATACGGTACACGTTAATGCCGTAAGGCAGAAAGCCATTAATATAGTCTTCATAAAAAATACTTTTAGAAGACGTTTATATTGCTACGTGATATACCCTGCCGGTTGCTGTCGCCGGTGTTTCGGTATTTTTACCCAGGTGTTTTTTGGTCACCGAATTTGGCGCAAATCCCTTGTCTACCAGGGTGAGTGATACCGGCCCGGTCAATGCTTTATCGGCATTTAAAATTTTATAGGTATCACTACCAACTGTAAAGGTATTGTCTGCAACCTTGGTGTTATCAAAATTTACAGTAGTTTTCAGATAATTTACAGAGAAGCCTGCGCTTTTAACTTTTTTACTGATCTCCTCGAAACTTACCGGCACATCATTTTTGAATGTGATAACATAGATGTTGTGCATCAGATCGGGTTTAATCTCGCTCACAAAAGGCAATGCCTTTAATGATTTTTCAGTAGTTCTTGCACACAAAGAGCAGGTTAGGCCGCTAACTTGTAGTTCGGCTTTAGTGAATTGGGCTTTAGCAGCTGTAACAGTTGCTATAAAAAGGATGATATATATTTTTAGAGTTTTCATGTTTTTAAAAATTGATTTTGAATTAATAAAGCTTAATAAACGGTGTTATTTAAACTATCAAATGCGAAAAATGCAATTTTTAAGAAAAACAGAAATGCCCTCCTTCGGGATATCAGGTGGACTGCGGTCGAACAAATATTCAAGCAGTGCCTGGTGGGCAGAAAAAAGAAAATCCTCAAATGGAAGTTTTGGAATTTCAAAAGCGAATATGCGTGCTAAAAAAGAGGTCTGCTGCGCCTCATGATCGTCCTTAACTTTTACATCAAGTTTTGAATCTTTACAGCAATCCATCTTGCTTTTAGCCATGGGGTTAACGCAGCTTTTAGCCGGTGCGTTAATTTTTACCGAGGCAACCTCATTGCCACAGTAATGCAAATTAAGTGCAAAGCCAGCTACTGTAATGGTATACAGCACGGCTAAAAATATGACACCTAATCTTTTAATCATATTACAAAAATACTATTTAACTAACTGATTACAAACTGTTATATGTTAATTTTTATGTCATATAACAGCGTCTCAGCTGGAATCAAATGACTGCTATTAACGGTGTCTCGCCGCAGTGCATAAGGCGGCCGGAGTCCTTATAATAAATGTCACTCGGCTGGAGCCGAGCGAGTGCAATTTTTTACTTACCTTTTAAAGTAGCGGTAACCTTACCGCACTCCAGCATGTCGTCACCGTAGTATGGATTTCTTACCTCTTCGGTTTCACTTAACCATGATGCCTTTTTCATGGGGCAATGCTGTTGGTAAAGAGTAGTGCTGTTCATTTTTAGTCCTGATACCAGGGCAAACATATTTTTTGATAAACTCGCAAAATGCTCACGCTGATGATCAATAGCAGTAGTTTCACTTATATGCCTGCTATCATATTTCAGTTTGTCGGTATAAGTCGCCATTAGTTTTTGCTGTGCGGGTTTCAACCCCGTAGTCGGTACAGATAATGCGGCAAGCAATTCTTTCGACTTACTTTTGGCCAATTCGGCATTACTGCCTACTAAAGCATTTTTTAAGCTGATGTATGATGTGGTAATTTTATCAATGTTATTTAACTGCTGTGCATTAGCTATAGATAGGGTGCAGGCCAGTATTAAGCTTACTAATAGTGCTTTCATAGTTCTTAGTTATTGAGATGGGTGTTTTGAAAATATAATTCCGAATAGTATTGCAAAAATTGAATAAAATATTGCTAAAATCCAAACGGTATAATGCAGGTGGATATTGCCTGCAACGGCTTTAACTAAAGCAACCCCACCTATAAAAAAGTGTGTAAAGTTAGCTATTGCTATTGGCCGGTTATAAATGCCGCCAATAATGCTTCCCTTAGCCATCCAGTTGAGCATGGCAAAGGCAAAAAATAATGCACCTAATATTTGTAATTGTAACTGATAAATTTTGGTGAAGCCTAAACCTGTAAACGCTGCAATCTCTTGCGGCATAAACGTTAAACTAATCCCAATTATAGCTAAAAAAATAGCGCTTAACGCCATTACCAACTTAGTATTCATTCTGGGCGATATCAATTAATGGCTATATTGCTTTATAATTTCCTTGCATCCGGCTTCAATTAATTTAAATACCGGCGCAAACTGGGCATCGTCAAAATATGGATCCGGAACGGGTTTATCACCCAAAAGCATTTTTACTTTTTTCCTGTCCTCATCATTACGGGCCATCGCAAGGATGTTAGATAAATTGCTTTCATCCATTACCAGAATCAGATCAAAATAATCAAAATCACTTATCCTGAACAGCCTGCAAACCTGCTTACTAATATCTATACCCTGGTCGCGTGCTACTTTTACAGATCTTCTGTCGGGGCCGTTGCCTATGTGCCAATCTCCCGTACCTGCCGAATCAATTTCCCAGTTTAGCCCTTCCTGCTTTACCAGGTGCTGCATAATTCCCTCCGCCAACGGCGAACGGCATATATTACCCAGGCAAACCATTAGTATTTTCATATAATGAATGTGCAAATGTGAAGATATGCAGATGTGCAAATGATATAAAAATGCAAATTCATCATCTGCATATCCCCGCATTCGCACATTTGCACATCAATATTATCCAAATATCTGGTTTAAAACACCGGCCAGCCTTACACCGCCTTTTACAAGTTGGCTATTAACGGTAGCTATGTTTTTAAAAATGTATTTGTAGGTATTAATCTTGTCGCCATTTTTTGTTTCAGAATAAATTCTGTCCGCTATCTGGCTTGATTCAAATAACCACTGGCTGATAGGCGCTTTTTGCCACTCGGCACGCTGAGCTAATGTAGTGTGGTTAATAGCCATCGCATATTCTGTATAGCTTAATTGTTGCGCCTCTATCATTTGCGAATCCCATACCGAGTGCAGGTTTGTTTCCTTGTCATACCACATCACCTTAATATCGTTTCCGCCTTTATCAGCAGTATGTGCAGTGTGCATAGGCTGATGAACGTCCTCAACTATGTGTATTAGCATACGCAAACAAAGCAATTTGTTTTCTTTGGCAAGGTTCTTCTTTTTTAATTCCCCTATCAAAAAGTTCATTTTAGTATAGGCATCAACAGCTGTATCCTGTTTTAAAAATGCCTGCATTTCTGGATAGGCATAGTTCTTGTCAAAATCAACATAATGCCAGGCTGATAAATAGTTATAAGCCGGGTCTGATTTAATAAAATCGGCCCAGTTGCTGGTCATGGCAATTGATTCATCGCCCAAAATAGCTTTGATAGCCGCACGAGCTTTAGGGGTTAAGTAGCTATCGGCAATTTGGCCGCATATACGGTGCCCGTTTGTGCCCCATGCCATTGATTGCATTGGCAGGTAAATAATGGCAATGCCTAATAAAATTCTTTTTAAAATACTGATCTTCATTTTACAGTGGTTTTGGATTACAGGTGTATCTTTTTACTAAATGCGCGTTAATAGCTATAACGCTTGATGTTGGATTAAACTGAACGGTGGAGTCGGTTTTATTACTCACCTTAAAATACTCTTCATAAACACCGGAGCGATAACAACCCGACGGATCTTTATATGTAAAGTTGGCATTGCAAAATAAACCCCTTACATGAAGTGTATCATTTTTTTGCTGATATACCCCTTTGGCGTATTCTGTCCATTGGCCGCCCTTGGTGCAGCTGTCGGCACCGGAGTTTGCTTTGCTGAAAGTTTTGATGCTCACAAAAAACGAATCGCAGTTGAACTTAATGTTATATAAAGAATAATCTACCAATTTTTTTTGCAAGGCAGATGTATCCTGCTGCCACTCGCCTTGCAGGTAGCTTTGTCCCGGTGTTTGTGTGTTTGGGTTAAACTTGCATGCAGTTTGCAGCAGGCAAATTGCAGTTAGCAGGATGGATAAAGCAGAAAGTTGACGGACTAAGCGTTTTTGCATATCAAATAAAAAGCCCCTCTCCAAAGGAGAGGGGTTGGGGTGAGGCTGTGGCTATTATTTTAATCCGCCTATCATATCTTCGGGCTTAACCCATTGGTCAAACTGCTCATTAGTAAGCAGGCCCAAACCAACAGCAGCCTCGCGTAAGGTTTTCTTTTCTTTTAATGCTGTTTTGGCAATTTTAGCCGCATTCTCATAACCAATATGCGGGTTAAGAGCAGTTACCAGCATGAGGGAATTTTCAAGGTGCTTTTTAATACCCTCATAGTTTGGCTCAATGCCAACAGCACAATGGTCATTAAATGATACGCAGGCATCGCCAATTAAACGGGCCGACTGCAAGAAGTTAGCAGCCATAACCGGTTTAAATACGTTAAGCTCATAGTGTCCGTTTGATCCGCCGATTGATATAGTAACATCATTACCCATAACCTGTGCAGCAACCATAGTAACTGCTTCGTTTTGGGTTGGGTTAACTTTACCCGGCATAATTGATGATCCCGGCTCATTATCTGGTATGTGTATTTCGCCAATACCTGAACGCGGACCAGAGGCCAGCATACGGATATCGTTAGCTATCTTCATTAAAGAAACAGCAATTTGCTTTAACGCACCGTGGCTCTCTACAATAGCATCATGTGCGGCAAGGGCTTCAAACTTATTTTCGGCAGTAATAAATGGCAGGCCGGTAAATTTAGCAATGTATTCGGCTACCTTAACATCATAACCTTTTGGGGTGTTAATGCCGGTACCTACTGCAGTACCACCAAGTGCCAATTCGCTAAGGTGCTCAAATGTATTACGTAATGCTTTTAAACCGTGGTTAAGTTGCGATACATAACCAGAAAACTCCTGGCCTAAAGTAAGCGGCGTAGCATCCATTAAATGGGTACGGCCAATTTTTACAACACTTTTAAACGCTTCGCTTTTTGCCTGCAGGGTATCGCGCAGTTTTTCAATACCCGGTATAGTTACATCTATCAGTATTTTGTAAGCGGCAATGTGCATAGCCGTTGGGTAGGTATCATTTGATGATTGCGATTTATTTACATCATCATTTGGGTGGATAAAGGTTTTACCCTCACCCAAAGTATGGCCCTGTAAAACATGGCTGCGGTTGGCAACCACTTCGTTCACGTTCATGTTTGATTGCGTTCCCGAGCCTGTTTGCCATATTACCAGTGGAAATTCACTTGCCAGGCCGCCTGCTAAGATCTCGTCACATACCTGTGCTATCAGGTCGCGTTTTTCGGCAGGAAGTACGCCGCAATCGGTATTGGTGTAGGCGGCGGCTTTTTTAAGGTAAGCAAATGCATCAATAATCTCTTTTGGCATTGAAGCTTCCGGGCCTATTTTAAAATTGTTTCGTGAGCGCTCGGTTTGTGCGCCCCAATATTTATCGGCTGGTACCTCTACGGCACCCATGGTATCATATTCGGTTCTGAAACTCATAATTGATAGTATGTTTTTGCAGGTGCAAATTTATGGTTTTATGTGGAGTATGTTAAATGTACGGTGGTAATCTTTTTGTTATCTTAAA
>JAQBNZ010000177.1 GCA_028288285.1 Mucilaginibacter sp. | reverse complement strand
CCCCATCAACCAATACTATAAGCTTACCGTTTGAGTGCATTTTAACATCCACCAAAAACAGATTAGGCATATCGGCAATTTTCTCTTCTACCAGCTCTGTTACCCTTTTTTCAATATTCATTATCGTGTGTTTTTCCTTTTATCCTGATAGCTAACAGGACGGATGATAATTTGATTGATAAAATAAAAGAGGGGACAAATAGCCCCCTCTTTTAAATTCAGTTACAAATGTACAAAATATTTTTTATTTCAAATGCTTATTGCTTAAAAATCAAATCAGTAAAATGGGTTCTGCCGGGTTGCGTGCGCCCTTTTATATAATCTGCCAGAGTTGAGCCCTCGCCAAGGCGGTAATTGCGTACAAAGTAAACCTGCCCTGCAACAAAAGGGGTATCGGGCGTAAAAACCACTGCGCTATCTTTAAGTTCATACCTGCCGGGCTGCTCGGGCTGATAGTTTTTCATATCTGTATCACGTGGCATCCGGTAAACCGGGATGAGGCTTTGCCATTCTTCTGCCGATGAATCACGACCTATCTCCTGCATCACCGCGTAATTCAATCCTCTAAACTCAACAGATTGTTTGTTATTGATCAAGCGGATCTTTACAGCAGCAGGGTGCTTTGCCGGGGTGCAGGCAAGGGAAAATAACAAGAGTATGACAAATGGTTTTTTCATTTTATTATTCATTTCAGTTAACTCACCCACGGCATTATATACTTACTTAGCTTTTAACGTTTCTTCAAATAGTTTATATATCCGACTATATTCATCCGTCCAGCTGCTGGGTTGTATAAAGCCGTGGTCTTCTACCGGGTATGGGGCAAGTTCCCAGTTGCTTTTATGCAGTTCTATTAACCGCTGACTTAGCCTAACAATATCCTGGAAATTCACGTTCTGATCTACCATGCCATGTGCCATTAACAAGTGGCCCTTTAAGCCCTCGGCAAAATAAATAGGCGAACTTTGGCGATAGGCTTTTTCATCATCATAAGGCTCATTCAATATGTTTGATGTATAACCGTGATTATAATGTGCCCAATCTGTTACCGAACGCAAGCCGGCGCCGGCCGCAAAAACATCAGGCTGGTTAAACAAGGCCATCAAAGTAATGAAACCACCATACGAGCCGCCATATAAACCTACATGCTTAGGGTTTACGCCATACTTTTCAACCAGTAGCTTTACGCCATCCACCTGGTCGGTTAGGTCGGCACCGCCCATGTGGCGATAAATACCTGTACGTATATCGCGGCCGTAGCCCGCACTGCCTGTATAATCGATATCCAGAACCGTGTAACCATTATCAACCAGCATATTATTAAACATGTACTCGCGGAAATAGCTGCTCCACCAAAAGTGAACATTCTGCAAATAACCTGCACCATGCACAAATACTACAGCAGGCTTTGCCGGATTGGGATTTTTAGGCAGGTATAAACGCGCGTAAATATCTTTGCCATTGCGATTTTTAAAACTGATAACCTCCGGCTCTTTCCATGGATATGATTTAAATTCTTCGCTTACCGAATTGGTTACCTGTACTGCCTTTGCACCCGGTGTATTGGGTTGCAGGTACAGTTCCCATGGTTTGTTGGAGTATGAATACCGGATAGCCAGCCATTTTTCATCAGGCGAAAGCTCTATCTCGTTACCGCCTTTCATAGAGGTTAGTTTAACCGGCGTACCACCACTAACCGGAATGCGATAAAAATGGGTAACACCCGGATGCTCGATGTTTGCGGTAAAGTAAAATGTTTTTTTATCGTTTGACAGGTGCAGCGTTTGCTCCTCCCATTTACCTGAGGTGAGCTGCTTTTTCTCGCCGCTTACTACGTTAACCAAATATAGGTGCGAGTAGCCGCTGGCTTCGCTTTGGTAATAAAAGTGCATATTATCTGTATAACCTAAACTTCCGCTTGCAAAACTACTTGTGCCGGGACCACCTATCCAGGCCTCATCGCGCTGGCGGTCAAGCAGTGACAGCTTACCGGTTACCGGGTTAAGTTTCATTATCCAGCGGTCCTTATTATCTTGTGATTCTACAACTACTACTGCATTTTTTCCGTCCTCGCTCCAAAACGTAGCGCTGATATCAACCTTGCGGTCGGCATTTGCTTTTTTGCGCTCTTCCAGTTGTTTGGGGTAATCCTTTACGTAGTCGGGCAGGTCTTTTATGCCAGGAATATCTTTTGTACTAATGCTGTAAACAGTGTCTCGCTGCTTATCAAAAATGCAGCTTACAGATGTAGATTGCGGGCTGCCTACCTTGGTACGGTTGGGAATATCTTCGGTATAGCCCGATGAGGTTACATAATTTGGGACAATAGTGCTTTTGGCACCCTCTGCAGCCTGGGTTAAACGGTAAGTAACATACCTGCCATCCGGGCTCAACTGTGTAGCGCCTACCTTTTGGTCGCCAATGTGTATTTCCTTCAGCTTATCGGCCTGCAATATTTTGCGCTCTGCCGAATCCAGTTTTCTATCCTTGTCATTAACTTTAATAATATCAAATAGTTCCATTTGCTGTTTCTTCAGCCAGCGCTCCTGCTCGTTGCCTGCTTGTCCTCCACCTATTGCACTGCCTCTTCTTCCACTACCTGCTGCAATATCTCCGGTAGCAGCGGCGGATTTTACAAAGTTGGTGAGCTGCACCAATTCTCCTTTTCCTAATTTAAGGGCGAACAGGTTGTTATCATTTGTGAAGATAATGCTGCTTTCGTCACCGCTAAAGGTTGGATTAGCTTCTCTATCGGTGGTATTGGTGAGCTGTACTGTCTTTCCTGATTTTAATTCCAGCAGATATATGTCTCCATTCTTTTCAAAAGTTTTAAGCGTATGTTTTTTGTTCCATTTGCCATTTTCAGGCACTAATGCTTTCCTTTCAGCAATACTTACCTTTTGTGGCTTAATATTTACAGTAGTAATGTTGTATAATTCATCGCGTTCGGCTTTATCGGGGTTCCAGTTAAAGTAAACTTTCTTACTGTCGTTGCTCCAGCGAATCTTTGACGGCGAAACACCCATCCATTTAGGGTCGCGCATTATTTTTTCAACAGTCAGCACCTCCAGTTTTTGGGCCGATGCGCCTGTAAATACGAGCAGTAATAATGGAGTAAAAAGTTTTTTCATATAAAATTGATCAAAAGAAAAGGCTATTAACGGGTGCAATTTAACAGTTTAAGTAATATTAGTATTTTTAAAGATTGGATTGTTACAAATGCAAATAAAAGGCACCAGGTTTGCATGCGCAAATGGCTTCAGTAATTAAAAACAACCAGCTATTGGATGAGCATGTAATGCGGCTTATAAATAGTACTTTTATATTGGTAAAACCTATATTGAAACATGAAAAACATAAGATGTGCCCTATTCATATTGAGCATAATGCTATTTGCAATGGCATCATGTGTTAACAGCGATACAAAAGCCAAGCTGGCAACTGCCGATTCATTAAGCAAACAAGCCACCATGCTTTCGCTTAATAAAAAAATGGTAGCTGAGTTTTATCAGGAGTTTTTTGGCGATAAAAACATTGCCGCGCTTGATAAATACCTCGCCCCAAATTATATTCAACACAATCCCGGCTTGCCTGATGGCAGGGAAGCTTTAAGGCAAGGCGCAACTGTATGGTTTAAAGGCGCGCCAAAAACAAAAATTGACATACAACACCTAAGCGCCGATGGCGACCTGGTTTATATCCACCTTAAAAGTAAAATGGGTGATAAAACAAATTCAGTGATCGATATCTTCCGGATAGAGAACGGAAAAATAGCGGAACACTGGGATGTGATACAGGAAGTGCCGGAAAAATCAGCCAATAAGCACCCGATGTTTTAAGTTTCAATTGACATGCTTAACGATCTGCATGTTTGCTAATAGACCCTTCGCTATCGCTTAGGATAACAAATAAACTACTGCCTTGTCATGCTGAACGGCAGTGAAGCATCTATTCGCCGACAAGTAGCCAACCTGCATGTTTACTATACTAATAGACCCTTCGCTATCGCTCAGGATGACAATTGTTGCTATTTAATAAACCCTTCTATATATTTCCTTTACCATACCCCTTGGGTCAAGCGAAAGGTTAACAGCTGCGGATACAGCTATACCATAAATGCCGGTCTTCATCAATGGTTCAACGTCTTTTAATTGAATACCCCCAACTGCTATTACAGGAATATCTATAGGTTGCCTTTCTAATTGGCGATAGCCTTCATAACCCAATAGCGGTTTATTGTTGGGCTTGGTATCCGTATGGGCAAAAGGGCCGTAACCGCAATAATCAACCACTCCGGAACTTTGTACTCTCAACAGCGCCTCAACGTTTGTAGCGGATGCGCCTAAAGTTTTTTCATCAGTAATTGCTTCGCGGATGGCGGCAAAATCTGCATCAAAATCTTCTATATGTACACCTTGTGCATCTACCTTATTCAGTAAATGGTAATGGTTAGTGAGAATAAGCGTTGCACCCCAATCATCACAAATGGAAGCTATCTGATGAATTTCTGGTATTAATTCATCATCGTTTTTACTCATGCAGCGGTACTGTATCCAGTTAGCGCCTGCTTCACAAGCTATCTGTACTTGTTCAATATGGCTGCGGTTAGGCATGTCCTGCGTGAGATAATGAAACTTGGAGATGTATTTTTTCATAGTGATGTTTGTTTAAACACAAAGAGCACAAAGATCATGATTCAATCTCTGTGCCCTTTGTGAAAACTTTGTGTTCTTTGTGGTTAATTTTTTATTTTAAACCAAGCCTACTTCAATACTTCAGCTATTGGATGGCCTATGTTGCCGTTTGGTGCTTGTATATGTAATATTGCTGCTACGGTAGCTGCAATATCTGTCATGTAAGTTTCGCGCACAAGACTACCATGTTTAATGCCCCAACCCATAAACACTAACGGGATGTGAGCATCATACGGGTTCCAGGTACCATGCGTTGTGCCTGTTGCGCCGTGGCCTGAGTACCAACCCGGTTTTAATATAATCTGGATGGCTCCGCTACGCTCAGCATTGTAACCATTTTGGATACGCGAACGCAGGTCTTCAGGAATAGTGCTTGATTGTGCCTTTTGCATATCAATGGCATAAGCAATTTCAGGCTGTTTTTGCAGGTAGTTGATACAATCCTGTTTCAATGCCTCACTGTTAATGTTTTCATTGGTGATGATTGCATTATTAAAATTAACCTGGTAATTGTTAAAGCTTAGC
>JAQBNZ010000173.1 GCA_028288285.1 Mucilaginibacter sp. | reverse complement strand
ATCACGTAGATGATCACATACAATTTTCGGTCTTCACGAGCATAGCGCCAGGCAGACCCAAGCAATGAGAAATAGGGGTTTCGCATTAATCAATAGGGTATTAATATTGCCCCTTTTAACGTAGTTTGCGAAAAAAAGATACCTAAAAAGAAAAATAATTTTTCAACAGGTTAATTTTTTACATTTTTTTTATTTTTTATGCTGAAATAATACAGATTTCGTAAAAGAAGATTAATTGTGAAGAGGTTAGTTAGTAATATTTTTCTGTTGATGATTAATATGGGTCATATTAATTGCTGTAGATAACGATCTATCGCATTATCTAATGGTGATAAGATTATTCCACGTTCGCTTGATAATACGCTATATGCAGGTCGTTTTGCTTTAAAACCGAACTGATTGAGCGGTTTGGATTTAATCAGCTTTAAATTTAGCCCGCAACGTTCAGCAACAGTTAAAGCCAGCTCAATCCAGGATGTTTGGCCATTATTACATAAGTGGCATATACCACACTCATCATCCAATAGCAGATCTAAGCTCATATGAACAAGATCTGGCACGTATGTTGGCGAAAAACACACGTCGCTTACAGTAGTAAAAGTAAGGCCACTTTGAATACTATTTAATACCGCAGTAATAAAATTTGCCTTATCCCATGGTCCAAACAAAGCGGAGGTTCTAACCACTAATGCTTTAGGATGGTACTGTAAAACTTTTTCTTCAGCCAGGGCTTTACTATGTCCATAAACATTCAAGGGTTTCTTCCTATCACTTTCTAAATAGGGCATATTTTTAATGCCGTTAAATACAAGGTCGGTTGAAAATGTTAACAATTTGATAGCGTATTCCTGACATAAAAGTGCCAGGTTTTCGGCGCCATAAGTGTTTACTGCATAGCAATAACCTGAATTTACTTCTGCATCATCAATACTTACAAAGTCAGCAGTATTAACTATAGCCCAGGGTTTATTATTCTTGATAAGCTTTTCAAGCTGATAAATGTTAGTTACATCTGCTTCTTTATGCCCTGCAAGTTGATAATAAATCCCCCTTGATTCGCATATGCTGGCAAAAGCATTTGCTAATGTGCCATTTTTACCAATAATCAGTAAGGGCTGTGCCGATTGATGCCCAGGCTCGTAGTTAAAATAGGCTTCGTTGCCATAGGTTACCCGGCATTTACGCTGCCACCAGCCATTGTTACTCATTACCGGATGATAAAATTCTCCGCTGGTAGCATAAGCTTTAATCATTTGGGCCAATGCAGTTGGACGGGGTGAGAGATTGCTCAGATCAAAAACACCTGCTTCATAATCACCTGCGTGTTGTGTAAGCAGCTTGTTCCATCCAAATGATCCTAAAAGCGCCCAGGCTGTGATTGCTCTTATATCAACCCCTTCATCCTTGAGCTTTACAGCAATATACCATTGTAAGCCTAACCAACGCATTTGTTCTTCACGGGTACAAAATAGATGTATTTCTGTGATAGCCATTGGCAGACGATACCTTTCCCAAGCTTCTTTTAATAATTTATATGGCCCGTCCGGACAGATATGACCTACTCGAACTGCCTCCACATCTGCATATGTGTAATGGGAATTTGCGCCATGAGTATGTGCCGGATAAGCCGACAGATCCTCATCCAAATAACGCTCGCTGGTTAAATAATGATTAAAACCCATAATATCAGGCACGCACGGATTATCTACAAAAAAATAGAGTTCACTTTGGCTAATTCCTGAGGATAATAGGTATTGCCATAAAGGATGCGCCTTATTTATCATGCCACATAGCAGATCATAACTTAACCATCTACGGTGGTTCTCAAAATCAGCCTGATATTTTAATAGCGAGGTGCTGTGTATTTTTCCAAGATCATCTGTTTGTACTAATTTAGCCTGAGGGTTTATCTTTCGGATGGCATGCATAGCTAATATAGTAGCCTTACATTCATTGATCAAAATACGGCAAAAGCTTAGGTCATTCTTTTGGTGCGGGTACCATATGCCATACAAACCGCAAAAGCGCGCTGTGGTGAGTGGTTCGTTTACCGGGGTGTAGTAATTTATCCACGGAAATCTTTCTGCTACTTCAGCTGCGTAGTCTACAAGTCCATACACGAAACTGTCATTAAGCAGGTTAACATAAGACGGGCCGCTGCCATGATGAACCAGACCGGCAATAACCTCTATATTTTTTGATTTTAATTGGTTAAGCTTATCTGCTGTTAGGCTCCAATCTATTTGAGTGTTTATATCTGGCCAGTGCTTTTCCCATAGTATAGGATAGCGCATTTTTTTTATACCTAATTCCGCAAAGTCAGCTATATCCTTTTCACGGTAATAATGCCCTGCATAATCAAGCTGGTCAAAATATTCATCATGAACCCGGTTAACTGTACATTCCAGCCCACCCCAAACTTCAATGGCTGTTAATTTCCCTTTCATTATACAGAGATTGAAATGTATTTTCTGATTGTATTTTGTTAAATGTTGATAAAGCTTGTGCCACCACCTGATCCATATTGTAATATTTATAAGTGGCCAGTCTGCCTACAAAATAAGTATCGGTTTGATTCGCCAGCGCCTCGTATCTTTTATATAACATCGTATTATCGGGACGGGGAATTGGGTAATAAGGGTCTCCTTCGGCTGTTGGAAACTCATATACTATGCTGGTCTTTGAGTGCGTTTGCCCTGTTAAATATTTAAATTCAGTAATTCTGGTGAAAGCATAATCGTTAGGGTAATTGATAGTGCCTGTATTTTGATATTTTTCCTGGTCCAATGTCTCAAATTTAAACCGTAATGACCGGTAAGGCAACTTACCGTAACAGTAGTTAAAATATTCATCTACAGGCCCGGTAAAGATCATTTTCTCATACTTTATTTCATTAATAATCTCATTATAATCGACATTAAGCATAATCTTTATATTGGGATGATCCAGCATTTTTTCAAACATTTTAGTATAGCCGTTCAAAGGCATTGCCTGGTAGGTGTCAGTAAAGTAGCGGTCGTCTTTGTTGGTGCGTGTAGGTACACGTGCTGCAACTGAGGCATCCAATTCTGAAGGATCTAAATCCCATTGCTTACGGGTATAACCTTTAAAAAATTTTTCATACAATTCTCTACCAATGGCTTTAACCACTACATCTTCTGAAGTGCGGGCATGGTTAATTACTTCCGCTTTAGATGCGAAAAATTCTTCCAAAGCTGCACTGCTTAAGTTTAAGCCATATAAGCTGTTAATGGTTGTTAAGTTGATTGGAATGGGCACCTGTTGCCCATCTACACAAGCCAACACTCTATGTTGATAGTTGCGCCATTCTGTAAATTGCGACAGATAATTAAAAATCTCTTTGCAATTGGTATGAAAAATATGAGGACCGTATTTATGTATCAATATTCCGGCCTCATTAAAATAATCATAAGCGTTGCCGCCAATATGATTTCGCTTATCTAATAACAATACCTTTTTATTTTCTACCCTGGCCAGTCTCTCAGCCAGTACACTACCGGCAAATCCGGCGCCTACAATTAAAAAATCAAACATATATTTGTTTCGTAGAGGTTAAAGAACGGCTGGTTATAGTTTTTTTGATCATCGCCAACATGTTTTGGCAGGTTTTATCCCAGGAGTTCTGATCTAAAAAATCGTCTATTTCAGTCCAATCATAATTGGTGGCGGTTTGTAATATATATTCAGCCGCGGTAACAAACTCCTCCGCTGTACTGCCTATAGCTACAAGTTTATTCTTTCCATATGGATTTATTACGTCTCTTATAGGTGTTGAAATAACAGGGACGCCGGCGGCCAAATATTCGGGTGTTTTTGTTGGACTGATATACCGCGTGGATTCATTTAACAGAAATGGGATCAGTGCTACGTCCCAGGTTGCAAGACAGCTTGGCAGATCAACGTAGTTTTTAGGGCCCAGATATTGAATATTAGAGTTTTGAGGTAGTGTAGATGGGTCAATCTTTACAATAGGGCCAACAAGTACAATTTGCCAGTCGGGCCGCATATCCGCTATTCCGCTAATAAGATCAATATCAAAACGCTCATCAATTACTCCATAATAACCAAGCGTAGGTTGGCAGGTAGCACGCTTATTAGACAAACTTTGTTTTATATGTCGTGCTTGTTCAAAGTGCTTTTTGTCAATACTGCTTGGGAAAGGGTAAATATTTGCATGCTGATTTTTCTTGGCTTCATAAAGTGATTGTCCACCTGTAAAAACGATATCTGCTTTTTTTAACAACTCCTGCTCGAGCTCTTTTAAAGCTTCCGGAGCAAACTTAAAGGCCGACAGTTCATCCATACAGTCGTATACAATCAAATCGGGAATATACCTCCTGGTAAATTCCAGCGCCATGGGAGTGTAATACCAAAAAGCAAAGTCAGAAAGGTTTTTATTTTCCATAAACTGGTCAAATAACAGTTTTAGCATGGCCACGCTTTCCAGCGCATTCAGTCCATTCGGTAAATGCGGTATTATTCTGTATATGTTATTACTTTGTTCCAGATAAGCATAGTAAGGCTGGTTGTATGCATCAAAAACCGGTTCTTCAATAAAGAATATTTGAAATGTTTCCGCTAAACGCGTTAATAAATGCTGTGGCCTTTGATACACAAAATCCCAGCGTAAGTGTGACAGGCAGATAATACATTTAGGTAAGTTTTGGAATAGGTTTTTTACTTGGTTATCAGTATGCGTATTTTTTACTATTTTCATTTTACTCCTTCGTTCTTTATATATTATTAATCATTTTATCAACATATTGTTTTAGAACGATAAAAAATAAACTAATAAATAACGTATTTTACCTATAAATCTCCATAAGCCAGTAATCCGATATCTTGCTTTTACAGGTAGTTAAAGCGACATATTTCCAGCCAATAACTGGAATAATTTGGACGGCCGTATGTAAGCACTGATAGCCCGTTTGGCATCAATTGCAAAAATGGATCAACATTTTCATTAAAGTCATCAACATTGGCCCGAGATGTAGCTGGTAACCCAGGAAGCGGCCGCGCTGGCCCTCAGGTTACTCCCTTATTGGTAGAACTTGCATATTTAAGGGGTAATTGCCCCGTTCTGAAAACTGACAGCCAATCGCCATTGCGCATATAGAAACAGTTACTTCATCATAAGCACCAGGGTTACCAAAATTAAGGCTGGGTAAATTAAATACTTCAGAGTCATATGTACTTCCCGCCGTTATATGACATTTTATGGGCAAATACGCTTTGTACATTGGCTGCATCTCTATTTTTTGCCCAGTTTAAAAGAACTTGCCTCGCCGCATCTCCGTCTGCTGCTTTGATATCAAAACCAAACGCTCTTGGAAACTGCATAAACTCGTTGGCGGGAGGGTAAGCGACATTTATTATGGCTGATTTTTGCAATTGAACAATTGATGTTTGTGCTGAAAGTTTGGAAGAAGACACATGCCTTTGTAAAAGGCTTTCATAATGATTGTATATTCCTGTAAATGCGCATCTATTCCTGATGTAACAGGATGATCAATTCTCGATAATTAACATGTTGATAAACATGTATATATGATAAAATAATACGCAATAATACTTGTAGAATTAAGAATAATAGTAAAATGAAATTTATGATAACAAATCAACAATTTAGTATCATAATAAATTATAGTATCCCCAGATTGAAAGCATTGAAACCATATGTCTGCTTGTGTATGAAACGTACTTTTATTGTTTGGGGTTCGGCTTGTCTACCGACAGAATGCTAAGGAGCATCCTGCATCCAGGAAATGATTACAATTTAAAATGAGCGGTTTTCCCGTTTGTAATGCTATATGCTGTTCGTTTCCTTTGAAAACACGGACCATTACTCGCCCAACGCTTATATCGCGTTACTTTGGTTTGCCGAATAATATTTAAGCTGAATAATGTCGTTAGGTAGGGCTTTCCTGTTCCATTCATTATGGATCACTACCCGGAAAACAGCCTTGAGGCCTTTACCGGCTTACCCTGGTATTGTAAATAACAAAGACAATCATTTTGCAGCTCTTCTAACCTTAAGAGGCAAGGGCCCGTCGTGCCCCATCAACACCACGTAATCGTTAAAATCCATGGCGTAGTATTCGGTAAAAGAACCGCCGGCTGGCAGGTAAGTATGAAATAAAAAATGCCCAGGCGGCCACTTATTTCACACGCTCAAGATATTCTCCGGTACGTGTATCTACTTTTACTTTATCGCCTTGGTTTACAAACAATGGTACTTTTATTTCCACGCCATTCTCTGTTGTCGCATATTTCATCGCACCAGAAGAAGTATCGCCTTTAACAGCCGGCTCAGCATAAGTAATTTCCAATTCTACACTGTTAGGCGCCTGCGCCATTATCGGTTCTTCACTTTCAAAAGATACAATCACGTTCATTCCTTCTTTTAGAAATTTAACAGATGTGCCGAATAATGATTTTGGAATATTGAACTGATCAAAAGTGGTGTTATCCATTATGACCATGTAATCACCCTCTTCGTAGAGATATTGAAAGTCATTAGTTTCTACCCGGCAAATTTCCACCTGTTCGTCGGTAGCTAAACGGGCCTCCACAATTTTTCCGGTTTTTATATTGCGAAATTTATCTAAATAGAAAGCTCCACCTTTACCCGGTGTACGATGTAGAACTTCTGTAACGGTCACCAGTTCGCCGTTGTAACGTAATATATTTCCTACTTTAATTTCAGATGCCTTTGCCATGTAAATACAATTGTAAATGTTGAATGCGAAGATAGATTAAGTTAATCTAACTTTTGCCTTAAAAAATGCAATGTCTGGCCGAGGTCGGTATGCTATACCAAATACAGTTATGCACAAGCCATATCATAAAGCCGGTAACACCACTGATTTTCATAGCGGTTTTGGTAACATGCTTAATACAATAGCTGTATATCGAGTAAAACTTTTGCAATTATTTAAAAAGTATTCATATTTAAATAATAAACCATTTGCCGGTGGCCAATGCCGGTTTGTTCAACCTTTTATTATTTAACCCGTGACCGCAAAAAAAACCGATGGCACTGCCGATGTGAATACATCGCCCTTTACTTATGAACGCCTTTACTCATTAGATGCCCTGCGGGGGTTTGATATGTTTTGGATATTAGGTGGTGAAGAGATATTTCATGCGCTGGCCAAGGCGACCGGCTCGCCGTTTTGGGGCAGCATAGCTAACCAATTTACCCATCCCGACTGGAACGGCTTTCATTTGTACGACCTGATATTCCCGCTATTCCTGTTCCTGGCCGGAGTAGCAACACCCTATTCTGTAGGCCGCGAACTGGAGAAAGGCGCAAGTAAAGGGCAACTGGTTTTGCGTGTTATAAAACGTGCCGCCCTATTGGTGCTACTTGGTTTACTGGTAAATAATGGATTAAAAACACTAAAGCCTTTTGAAGAGATACGTTTTGCATCGGTACTGGGCCGTATTGGTATTGCTTATATGTTTGCCAATATTATTTACCTGTATGCCAGCCGCAAATGGCAAATAGTCTGGTTTTGGGTATTTATCATCGGTTACTGGTTGTTATTAAAATTCACATCTGCCCCCGGTTTCCCGCACGGCGATCTGACCATGCCGGGTAACTTTGCTTCGTACATAGATAGGCTTATTTTACCTGGCAAACTGTATTTAGGCATCCACGACCCCGAAGGTTTATTCTCTACCATTCCGGCAATAAGCACCGGTTTGCTGGGTGTGCTGGCTGGTACGCTATTAAAAACGGGTCATCAGGATAAAGGGCGCAAAGCATTAATACTGGCGGTTGTTGGTGTAATATTCCTGGCACTGGCGATGGTTTGGAATTTAGATTTCCCTATCAACAAAAACCTGTGGACAAGCTCGTTTGTGCTCCATGTTGGTGGATTAAGCCTGTTGCTGCTCGCATTGTTTTATTATGTAATTGATGTATTGGGCTATAAGTCATGGGCATTCTTTTTCAAGGTAATCGGCATGAATTCCATCCTAATTTACATCTCCAGTAAATTCATTAACTGGAATTATGCTACCAATGGTTTCTTTGGCTGGCTTGGCCAACTGGTTGGCGAGCCGTACAACATTGTAGTAATGGCCATTTGCTTTATTATGGTTAAGTGGATGTTCCTTTACTTCCTGTATCGCAAAAAAGCATTCTTAAAAGTATAATCTATCTTCGTGAAAAATTATGAACCCCGGTTGTTGGAATATCAGCAAACGAAGCATTAAAAGATGGGCCGATGACGTATTAAATTTTGGCTAAGCCTGGAGGCTTCTCTTATAAAATATCACTGGGCGCTTAGGCGCCCAGTGATATTTTATCGTATAATTCAAGTATCTATTTAAAATCCGGTATAGGAAAGATATAACCGCCAAATAGCAGGTAAGACCATAGTAAAGTCCAGAAAATGTTAAAGATCTGTGCGCCTATAAAAGTATATGCCGGGCGGCCTCCCTGTAGTTTAACCAGGTCGACAAACTTGGCTTCTAAACCAATGCAAATAAATGCCAGACCAAACCATACCGTACGTAACCCGTTTAACGTAGTAGCTACGCTTTTTACTGTTGCAGGAGTAAGTAAAAAAGAAAAAATCACCGACGCGGCAATAAAGCCCAGTACAAATTTGGGGAAACGCTCCCATACAATTTTCAGGCTGGGCTTGCCCATATTAACCTGTATCTCCCCTTCTTTTGCCGGCCCATCTTTAGGTTTCCTGTAAGCCCACCAAATAGCTATAAAAAAGGCAGCAACACCTATAAATACGTTTTGAGAGAATTTGGCAATTACACCAGCCTTAACAGCTGCAGGCCCAACTATAGCACCTGCGGCGGCAACTGTAGCTGTTGTATCCAATGTTCCGCCCAACCAGGCCCCACCTACTATTTCAGGGATCTGGAATACCCGGATCATCCAGGGTTGGATAATCATCATGGGAATGGCCGTTAGCAAAACCAGCGTGGTTACATAAGATAACTTTCTTTTGTCGCCATTGATAGCACCTGCTGCTACGATAGCTGCTGATACTCCACAGATGGATACTGCAGATGCCAGAATAATTCCAAACTCATCATCTACTTTTAACCTGCGGCTTAACCACAGCGAGAAAAACCAAACCGCAGATACTACAATAATAGCTTGTACAATGCCGGGCAAACCCGCCGAGATCAAATCAGCAGATAAAATGGTAGTCCCTAATATCACTAAACCTGTTTTAATGTAAAACTCCGAGCGTACCGCTTCCTTTAACCAGGGCGGCAAAGTGGTTAAGTTGCCTAACAATAAACCAATTAGTAAGGCAAATACTACATATTCTAAGCCATAATAAGCTACACTTTTATTACCGCCAACAATAAACGAAACAACTACCAACAGGTAAATAAATGTAAAACCGGTTACAAACCTTTTTAAATTACCGCCTGAAAGAACCACTGAAATAGCTGCTAATGCAAGGAAAACAAGTCCGTTTTCCAGGATCAGAAACAGGTTATTTCCTGATAATATCTTATTGAGCAATTCACCAGACCCGCTCCATTTATAAACAGGCAAATGGATGGTATTGCCGTTACCTGTATAAAGCAGCACTGCCGTTATAATAATACCGCCAAGTATCACCGCCCACCAGTCCTCAGTTAATGATTTTAAAAAAGGTTTTTTAACTGGTGATATTTCTGCTTTAGCTTCGTCTAAAGCAACATTTAAGTTAATATTCTCTGCCATAATTTATGTTTGATGTATGTTTAATTTGATTTATGATTTCCAATTTTCAGGCTTAAAAAGTACGCTGCCGTCAGTCCTGATCTGCCAGGCAGTAACCGGGTTCATGTGGTAACCTCCTGACGCCGTGCCGCGGGCATCCGCTAATTGTTTTAGGCTGGGCTGAGTATAACCAGTTTCATCAACTGCCCGGCTTAATATTTCTGTGGCCAGCCCGTTCCATTGCCACAGGTATCTGAAATAGGTATGTGCCTTGCTTAAAACAGGTTCTTGCAATTGCGCATCGTTCCATGTTCTGCCGGCATCGGTACTCACTTCAACTTTTACTACCCGACCCCTGCCTGTCCAGGCAAGTCCTCTAATCTCGATCCAGCCACGCTCTACCTTTTGGGGGAACGAGGGGAAAGTGATAATAGAACGGGCATCCATTTCAAAGCTAAACATCCTGATCTTATCCTTCACCGGGTAAGTATATTTAGAGGTTTCCTCTCGTGTCATATACGGCTCGTCGGATATCTCGATCCGCCTGAGCCATTTGATATTCATATTCCCCTCCCAGCCGGGTAACAGCAAACGGGCAGGATACCCCTGTTCGGGCCGTATGGCTTCCCCGTTCTGTGCATAAACAATCATGGCATCATCCCAGCCTTTGCTTAACGGCACGCTCCGTGTCATTACTGCCGCATCCGAACCTTCTGCCAAAAACCAGGTTGCCTTGGGCTCAACCCCAACCTCCCTAAAAATTGTAGACAACATCACCCCTGTCCATTCACTCTGGCTGGTTAGACCCAGTATATCCTGCGGTGTCATATTTTCGCTTCCTGTACGAAAATTTCCCGCACATTCTAAAAAACAGGTGCGGGTTACCGAGGGAAAGCGTTTCAGATCGGCTAAGGTAAACTTCATCGGCCTGTTTACCATACCATGAATCAGCATTTCGTATTTTTGCGGATCAATATTTGGTATCCCGGCATGGTGCCGTTCAAAGTGCAGATCGGACGGGGTAATGGTGCTATATAGATCTTGCAGCGGCGTGCGCGATGATATATCGGAAGGCTTTTTAAAAGGTTGCTCAAAGGGCGAGCGTTTACCCAGCTTGCCCGGACCGGGGCCAATTTTCTTGGTCGGATCATCAACCGGCAAGCCTATCTGGATATATTTAGCAAAAGAAGTGCTCACAGGTACAACCGCTGCAGCTACAACCCCACCTAATAAGGTACGCCTGCTAATCTTTTTGTTTTGCTTTTCTTCCCTCATCTTTATTTAATTTCCGGGCCGCCTTTTCGGTCATCAATAATGAATAGTCTTTTTGCCGGCATTACAATCTTCGGTAAGCTTTGCGCATTCAGTACTGTTTCTTGTTTGATAATTTTATTGGCACTTAACAAGTAAGCGGTTAAGCTGTAAACCTCATTATCAGTTAACGAACCTGGCAAATTATAGGGCATGGTCCGCCTTATATAATCAAAAATCGTAGTGGCATAGGGCCAGTAATTACCAATTGATTTTGGCTTGCTTTTAGCAAGGGTATCGCCTACTAATACAGGTGCGGGTAATTTAACTCCTGGCTGTTCGGCACCGCCGGCGCCATGGCAGGCTGCACACTTTAAAGCATATATAGCTTTGCCTGCCGCTGCATTTCCCTGTCCTAACGGCAGGCCTTTTCCATCAGGCCTAACATCAATATCCCAGGCAGTAATTTCTTGCGCGGTAGCCGTACGGCCGAAACCGAATTTAGCCGGCCATTTAACTGTATCCTGAATTTGGGGCTTTTTAGGCGATTGCGAAGCGCCGCCGGTAAACGCCAGTAAACCCACTAAAGCCAAACAGGCAAAAAATAAAAGTGGCTTTGCTTTCATAATTTAATACCGAATATGTCTTTTAGTGCCTGCTTACTTGCATGATAACCGCACATACCATGTACGCCACCACCGGGAGGCGTAGCCGAAGAACAGATATAAATTCCTTTAGCTGATGTACGGTAAGGTGACCTGCGTAAAGCAGGAGGGGTAAATAGCTGCCCCTGTTGCTGCAGCAATATAGCCGCAGCCAGGCCATTCGGCCCTGAACCGACTACTATTGCATCATAGTCTGTGTGATGTTTTCCCATGCGTTAATTAATACTTGCCGGCACTTAAAGTGCTTTGGGGTAAAATATATTTCCGGTCATAGCGGTCCAATACCACATAGATAGAATCCTTGCGCTCGTTGACACCAGAAAGGATCACCCTCGAACCATCTACTGTGTCGTATTTTAAGATCATCCGGTTTCTTTTGGACTCGGGCCCTTTTTGGGCAAACTCCCTGTCACGCCGTGTTGACCAGGCATGCGGATTGATCATTTTCTTTTCATCGCCGATATGCGCCCAGGCCGTTTTACTGATCCAGTTATCGGGCTGTCTTATTGGGGCCTTACCAACGTTCCGGCCACCCCTACCGCTCTTTAAAGCTACCGCGTTTTTATCCTGCAAATAAAGTACTTTATCAACAGTATCCGCATAGTAATGAAACGCCCTTTGTCCACCGGCAACGCCGGTAATTTCAAAGGTGCGTTTAATATCCTTCATCGGGCTGCCGCCGCCGTTAGATGGATCAATCACTACCGGGCGGTTTACCTTAAAGGTTAAAGTAGTCCAATTTTCAAAGGTAGCTTCCTGCCAACGTGTTGAATCCAGCGGATTGTAAGGAATATCCTGCCCGTTAATTTTAAACTCGGTTACATGATAATTTCCCCTCAATTGTTTTACTCCTGCGGTTGATGGTTGTTTGTAAGGATCATATTTAAAGTTGATGACTTCCGTATAGGTTAGTATCCCCAAAAAAATAAGGAACGTAAGCGTCTTCAAGCCTATTCTTGTATATTTTAACCATGGCTTTCTGAAATCAGGATAAACATGGAACGGCACGGTATAGCGCTCTAAGATAAGCAGATTGTATAACTTAGGAATGTCATCTGCCAGCAGGAACAGGGCAAGAAATACAAAGTAAAAGGCGTAAACGTGTACGCCTCCATCATAAGCATAGTTCACAAATGTAATATCACCCAGGGCACCGACTAACAGGATAGCACCAAACGTGGTAGTCTTTCGGAATAACAGCATAACTCCTGCAGCAATTTCAACAATGCCGCCAAACACCTGGTACCATGGCACTATACCTACGGACAGCCAATAGATTTTTTGTGCGGTATAATCGCCAAAATTACTGTTTAACAGGCCCAATGACGGATAAGGCATTTGCGTAGGGAACAACTTAGTAAAACCAAAGCCGATGATGCCTATACCTGCTCTATATCTTACCACTACCCGGAGCCAGTAATACAAAATATTATATGATTTGCTCTTACGGTCAAACAAAGTCCAGATTAAACCGCCAACAATGCCTATTAACAGAGCAATACCCCAATCCGTATAATCTGCCAGAAAGCTTTTTTTTGCAGATAAGCGGTTATTATTTTCCTGACCGGAGTTGTTGCTTTGTTTGTGTTTGTTATCCGGTTTTTTATTACTTTTTTGAGCTTTGTTGTTACCGGCAGGCAAATCTCCATCGCCGGAATCGCCCCGGCCACCCCCGAAATACCGCTGAAAGCTGGGTTGAAAACGTGCGATATCATAGATATCGCGATAATGCGGACGCAGCCAGTTCAATGTAAAAACATTGTTGTACCAATTACTTGTAAAAGGAATAGACATGGCCAGGAAGAATATGAAAATGATCCTGAAGCCTAATTTTTTATACCATGACCACGGTGCGAGGGCGGCCTGAGTTGTATTTATATTTATTGTTTGATCTGACATGGTTTTTAGATTAAAGTTTCAGCACTTTCCTGCGGCCTAAGGTTAATGGATATTTCTTGTTGAGTTTATTTAATACAACATAAATGGAATCTCTATGCTGATTGATTCCGGTAAGGATAATGGTAGCGGTGTCAGGCCGGGAATATTTAAACTCCAGTTTTTCGCCCTTATAATGCGGGTTCTTATTCTCCAATACTAATACATGGTTCAGTGTATCTGCAGTATAGGTATAATAATGCCTGCCTGCTGTTCCTGCTATTTCATAATCCCTATCCTTGTCTTTTTGAAATGTCTGCTCATAGTTAGCCGAGTCGATAATAACCGGACGGTTAGAGCGCACACTAATGGTAGCCCACTTTTCAAATACTATGTCTTTCCATCGCACAGAATCGGTAGCTGAATAAGATAGTACCCGGTTATTGATCTTAAACTCACTCACATTATAAATGCCGCTCGCTTTTGCCAGTCCTGCTGTTTTAGGAAACTGATAAGGATCATGACGGTAACCGGAGTAAGTTTTAAAGCCATAAAAGAAAATAAAGAAAAAGATAACCAGCGTTTTCAACACCAATCGGATTTTTTTTTGCTGGCCGCTAAAATTGGGCTTAAATATATTAGGCTGAGTTGGGCGTTCAAGTGATATAAGATTGTAAACTCTAACCGCATCAAATGAAAGTACAAACATCGCCAATATCACCAAATAGAGACTGTATACATATTCGCCGCCATCATAAGCGAGGTTAGCTATAAACACGTTGCCGGTAAACACTACAATAAGCAATGCACCAATAGTGGCTGTTTTTCTGAAAAGCAATAAGAATCCGGCCAGCAACTCTACCCCACCAAGGAATGATTCATAGTTTGGCACAATCCCCAAACTCATGGAAAAGATCTTCCAGTCGGTAAAATCGCCATAGTTGGTATTCAGGTTACTGATAGAAGGGAATGGCGCCTGGAGGGGGAAGAACTTAATAAAACCATAACCAATAACCCCTATAGCTAAGCGGTAACGAACTACCACTCGCAGCCAGTAATATAAAGTGTTATAATCCTGATCTTTAAATTTTGATTTACTCCACAGCACCGCACCAATTAAACTCGCTATCGCAACAATGATCCAATTGATAAAACTATCTGCACCGGGAATAAATTTGGCGGATAAACGGGTTAAATTAAAAATATCAGTATAGCTAATGTGCACCCAGTTAATGTCAAAAACAGTCTTAAAAAAATCCACACTTAATGGCAGCGCCTGGATAATAAAAAAGAGAAAGAAAAACCGGAAAATGTTCTTCTCCTTTTCGCTCCAGTTATGTGTAGACTGGTTTGTTATTTTTTTATTCATTATAAAGTTTTAATAAGGATTTAGCAGACGCCGGGGGCAGAATCGAACTGCCGTAGAGGGTTTTGCAGACCCCAACCTGGCCACTCAGTCACCCGGCTTGCTTGTTAAGGTTGTTAAAGCGTATGCTTTAACAACCTTAGTATATAATGCTCTTATTTAGATATGGAAGCACTGCTTTTTGCGGGCTCCTTAATTACTTGCCTTTTAGCCAAATCATACTTTTGACCTTCGCTCAAAAAGAAAAACGGTCCGTTTGATGCGGTGTAATCTTCGCGGCCATTAATCACATGTTTTTCGCCATTATTAATAATGGTGTTATAATCATATATAGCTACGAATGATTTGCCTATAACTTGCAAAGTATCCCGTTGCACTACTACCGCAGTTGCTTCATTAAGGCCTATACCAATTAGCTGGGGCGCTTTTTTAATAAAGTCAACAAGGGCAAATTCGCGGTTACGCACCAATAGGTGCTGGTCTATTGCCGAGTTTTTAAGAAACCCCAAACCTTGAGTATGGTCGCCGACCTCTATTTGTGCACCTTTAGTATCTCCCCTCCACAGAAAAGATCCCAGGATGCTGGCCCCTGCCGAACTTCCGGCTATAACGCCACCGCGGTTAAGCAGATCAATAAAAGCCTGGTGGGTAAGCGTATTCAGGTAAGAATCGGCAATGCGCCATTGGCGACCGCCCACAAAATAAACGCCGGTAGCATTTTTTATAGGAGCTATAAATTTTTCACTGTTGGCTTCTTTAAAGTCGCTGGTATGTAATAGGGTCACATTTTTAATTCCGGTTTGCTTTCTTATTTCGTCTACATCCTTTTTATCAAAAGCTGCAGAATCGCCGGATGCTGTGGTTACCACTACTATAGCTGCCTTATCTTTACCGCCTGCCAGCTCTGTAAATTTGTCCCATATATCTCTTTGCGAACCTGCGTTGCCGCCGATAATGATCAGAGATCCTTTTTCGGGCCCGTGTTTGGTTGACGAGTTTTTTACAGTAATAGGCGACTGTTGTGCGAATGATGCAGAGCCGATTACAGCTAACATCAAAGAAGAAATAATTAATTTTTTCATACTTATATTAAATGATTTAATAACCAGGATTGCGGTTACCGCTTAATTGCGGATCAACCAATGTTTCATTATAGGGAATTGGGAACAGATATAGGTGTTTATCCGACAGAGACAATACAGTTTGTGCACGATCTGTACGTACCAGGTTAAACCAGCGGTCGGCCTCAAACGGAAATTCTACCTGGCGCTCTTTTTCCAACGCCAATAAAATCTCAGGTAAAGTTGCTGCGGTACTGGCTGCCACACCTGCGCGGGCGCGTATGGCATTCAGATCAGACTGAGCGCTGTTGGCACCGATAAGGTTACCCTGCTGCGCCCTTGCTTCAGAACGGATAAGATATAATTCTGAAATACGAATCACATAAGCCGGATCGGTGCCCAACGGGGTCCGGTAATATAACTTACCGTACCATAAATTGCCCGGAGGTGCAGTTTGCCCAATTAAAGCGCTGCGATTACCACCTATTGCTGGATTATTAAGCAACGCTACCAAAGCATCATTTGGCGCCCATTCACGGCGGCCACCCAAGGCCGGCGGTAGCCACCAGTTGCTGTGATTGTTTGTATTAGAAACGGTATAAGCCAATTCAAAAACCGACTCGCTGGTAGCTAGTGCGTTATTGGCAAAAAAAGCACTGTAAGGCGTAACTAAAAAATAGTTAGTCTTA
>JAQBNZ010000168.1 GCA_028288285.1 Mucilaginibacter sp. | reverse complement strand
GCCTTAAAGATTTTTACCTTTGACAAAAGTAACCATTATGAGCTTAGCAATAAAAGATATTCTCAATCATTTACATATTAACGACATAAATGATGCTTTTAGTACGGGCAGCACATGGGGCAGCAGCCCAAATGCCCTTGTAAAAGACATTATTTCGCCAGTTGATGGTAAAAAGATAGCTGCCGTAAAATTCGCATCGACTGATGATTATAACACCGTAGTTGAAACCGCGGCAAAAGCCTTTAAAACATGGCGGCAAATACCTGCGCCAAAGCGTGGGGAAATAGTACGGCAGATAGGCGATTCATTAAGAGCCAACAAAAAACAGCTGGGCACACTGGTTTCATATGAGATGGGCAAAAGCCTGCAGGAAGGTTACGGCGAGGTGCAGGAAATGATTGATATATGTGATTTTGCCGTAGGGTTAAGCAGGCAATTGTATGGCCTTACCATGCACAGCGAACGCCCGGAACACCGTATGTATGAGCAGTATCATCCGCTGGGAATAGTTGGCGTCATATCAGCTTTTAACTTCCCGGTAGCGGTTTGGAGCTGGAACGCCATGCTGGCCTGGGTGTGCGGCGATGTATGCATTTGGAAACCATCAGAAAAAACACCATTAACTGCCATTGCCTGTCAGCATATAGCGCAGGAGGTTTTTAAGCGTAATAATATTGACGAGGGCGTATCATGCCTGGTAATAGGCGACCGTAATATTGGCGAACTTATGGCTAATGATACCCGTGTGCCTTTAATATCAGCCACCGGATCAACCCGTATGGGCAAGGCGGTTAGTGCGGCTGTAGGCGCCCGTTTGGGTAAAAGCCTTTTAGAACTGGGTGGCAACAATGCTATCATTATTACAGAGAATGCCGATTTGGATATGTCGCTTATTGGTGCTGTGTTTGGCGCGGTAGGTACTGCCGGTCAGCGTTGTACCAGTACTCGTAGGCTCATCATCCACGAAAGTGTATATGAAGCTTTTAAACAAAAACTGGTTAGCGCCTATGCACAGATAAAAATTGGCAACCCATTAGATGAAAATAACCACATGGGGCCACTAATAGATGTAGATGCGGTTACACTATATTTGACTTCTATTGAAAATTGCAAAGCTGAGGGCGGCAATTTCGTTGTTGAAGGCGGCAAGCTGGAAGGTGAAGCCTATGCATCTGGCTGTTATGTAAAACCTTGTATTGCAGAGGTTAAGAACCATTACAAAATTGTTCAGCATGAAACCTTTGCGCCTATTCTTTATTTAATAAAATATTCAACTATTGAGGAAGCTATTGAATTGCAAAATGGTGTACCTCAGGGCCTATCATCGGCCATTATGACTAATAACCTGCGCGAAGCAGAAACATTTTTATCATACGCTGGTTCTGACTGTGGCATTGCTAACGTTAACATAGGCACCTCAGGAGCCGAAATTGGCGGCGCATTCGGCGGTGAGAAAGAGACGGGCGGTGGCCGCGAATCAGGTTCTGATGCATGGAAAGTATATATGAGGCGCCAAACCAATACTATAAACTATTCAAAAACGTTGCCTTTAGCACAGGGTATTAAATTTGATCTGTAATAATTTTTTTTAGATAAGCTATTTTTAACACATGCACAAAATTTGCAAATTTATAACCGGGGCTGTTCTATGCGGCGCCGTACTTATCAACTATAATTCAATAGCGCAAACAGCGCCAAAATCAGCAGCAACAGCAGCAGTAGCTGAACTTCCGAAGAACTGGCATACAATGGACCTCAAGACAGATGGCTATTTTGGCATAAGCCTTAACCAGGCTTATTTGTTTGTAAAAGGTAAAAAAAGCAAACCGGTAGTAGTGGCCACTATTGATAGCGGCATTGATACAGCACAGGCCGATTTGAAACCAATACTTTGGGTAAATACCAAAGAAATTCCTGGGAATGGTATTGATGATGACAAGAATGGCTATATTGATGACATACACGGATGGGATTTTTTAGGCGGCCCGGGTGGCAAATGTAATTTTACCGAAACCACCGAAGAGGTACGTGAATACAACCGGTTAAAAGAGAAATATGCTAACGTAACAGCGGCTCCTGCCGGCAATGATAAAGAATATGCTTACTGGTTAAAGGTTAAGGAAACGCATGATGCTACTGTGACCAAATCACAAGGCGAAATTCAGCAGCTACAACCTGTAATGAATGCATTAATGGTTACCAGTGGTTACATAAAACAGGCGCTTAACCTAAAAGCGGATGGTTCTTTTAAAATTACCGACCTGGATAAAATTAAAACCGCTAATGATACTATCAACCGCAGCAAGTATGTTTGGGAATCTGTTTTTCAGCAGGAAGGCGGCGACACAGACAACGCCAAGATTATAAAGGACCTGAGCGAATATTTAGCTAAGATTAACAATGATGTTAACCCCGACCTGAATGCCCGCAAACGTATAATTGGCGATGACCCAAATGTTAATGATGGCAAACCTTATGGTAACAACCTTTTAAAATTTGCCGATGCATCGCACGGAACTGGTGTTGCAGGTTTAATTGGTGCAGTGCGTAACAATAAATATGGCATAAACGGCATTGCGGATAACGTTAGAATAATGGGTATTAAAGCCGTTCCTAATGGCGACGAATACGACAAGGATATTGCTAACGCGATACATTATGCTGTTGATAATGGCGCAAAGGTGATTAACATGAGCTTTGGTAAAAAATTATCCCCACATAAAGCATGGGTTGATGAAGCGTTTAAATATGCTGCCGCGAAAGATGTACTGCTGGTACAGGCGTCAGGTAATGACAACCAGGACGTGGATGCCAAACCAGAGTTTCCGAATGATATTTTTGAGGATGGTTCGGCAACCGATGCTCCTAATGTGATAAGTGTTGGTGCTTCGGCAGAAAAACAGGATGAAAACCTTGCAGGCACATTTAGCAACTACGGTAAAGCTAATGTAGATGTATTTGCACCGGGTGTAAAGGTTACTTCTATTGATATGGATGCTGAATTTAATACTGCCGATGGTACCAGCTTTGCATCGCCTATTACAGCGGGTATTGCAGCATTGGTATTGGAATACTATCCAAACCTTAGCGCTAAACAGTTGAAACAAGTAATCCTGGAATCTGCAACGCCGCTAACCGGTACAATGGTATTAAAACCAGGCAGCAAAACAGATAAGGTTGATTTTACAACCCTGTCAAAAACAGGCGGTGTAGTAAATGCCTACAGAGCATTGGTAGCAGCCAGCAAATTAAAAGGCGAAAGAAAATAAGAATTTAATCACTTTTTGTCATCCTATGTTTGAAGCATCTAATCGCTAATGCATAGCTGATAGATCCTTCGCTCCCGCTCAGGATGACAAGTTGATTAAACACCAAAAAGCCATTCTTAAAAAAGAGTGGCTTTTTATTATAAATCTGTCATTCTGAGAATCTATTCGCGAACTTTTCTATCAGATGCCTAACGCAACATGGGAATATTTAAAATATTGCCTCTGCTATTTTCTTAGTTGGACCAGGGTTACCCATGGTATAAAAGTGTAGTACCGGCGCTCCAAACTTTACCAGTTCTTTACATTGGTTTATCATCCATTCAATACCTACATCCTTCACATTCTTTTCTTCTTTACAGTCATGTATAGCGTCGCTCAATTCCTCAGGGATATCTATATGGAACGTCTTAGAAAGATTAACCAATTGTTTTGATGTAGTAATTGGCTTCAATCCCGGAATAATTGGAACATTAATACCTACGGCACGGCAGTTATTCACAAAATCAAAATACTTTTGATTGTCAAAAAACATCTGCGTAACAATAAAGCCCGCACCCATATCAACCTTTTGCTTTAGATATTTAAAGTCGGTCTTTAAGTTTGGTGCCTCAAAATGTTTCTCAGGATAACCTGCAACGCCTATGCAGAAATCTGTCTGGTAAACACCCTCATGGTTTTCATGCAGATAAATACCCTTATTCATATTAGCCACCTGCTGTAACAAATCAGTAGCATAGCAATGGCCATTGGGCGTAGGTACAAATGATGAATCGCCTCTGCGGGCATCACCACGCAGTACCAGCACATTTTCAATACCTAAAAACTGCAGGTCTATCAAGCCATTTTCGGTCTCATCTTTAGTAAAACCACCACATAGCAAATGCGGAACTGTATCTACCTTATACTTGTTCATGATAGCTGCGCAAATGGCAATTGTGCCCGGCCGTTTACGATAAGCAAGTTTTTCCAGCAATCCGGTTTCATGTTGTTTATAAATATAATCCTCACGTAAGGAGGTTACATCAATAAACGGCGGCTTAAACTCCATCAGCGGATCAATAGCATCATAAATACCCTGTATGCTCTGCCCCTTTAATGGCGGTATCAATTCAAAAGAAAATAAGGTTTTGCCGTTGGCGTTTTTTATATGTTCGGTTACTTTCATGTTCAATTTATCTTTCCGTTGCGTCATTGCGAGGTACGAAGCAATCTTCGACCTGCTTATCTCCTACTTTTCTATCGGGGATTGCTTCGTACCTCGCAATGACGCTGTATATTGTTTTTCGCTCCTTCTAATAATTTATATTCAGCCCCAGCCATCTTTCTACTTTATAATCATGTCATTGCGAGAGCGATAGCGTGGCAATCTCGTCATATGCTAAGCGTTCATGCATTAGCTACGAGATTGCCGCGTCGCTACGCTCCTCGCAATGACATATCATTTTCTAATAATTTATATTCGGTCCCAGCCATCTTTATACTTTATAATCATGTCATTGCGAGCGATAGCGTGGCAATCTCGTCGCATGTTAAGCGTTCATGCATTGGCTACGAGATTGCCGCGTCGCTACGCTCCTCGCAATGACATATCATTTTCTAATAATTTATATTCGGTCCCAGCCATCTTTCCACTGTTTCAACAGACATGTTTTTTCTCTTTGCGTAATCCTCTACCTGATCTTTGCTGATCTTTCCCAAACCAAAATATCTTGCCTCGGGGTGTGCGAAGTAGAAACCGCTTACTGATGCTGCCGGCATCATTGCCAGGCTTTCGGTAAGGTGCATATGCGCATTATCCTCAGCCTTTAGTATCTCAAATAAGGTTGTCTTTTCGGTGTGATCCGGGCAGGCAGGATAACCCGGTGCCGGGCGTATACCCTGATATTGCTCTTTAATCAGCTCGTCAGCTCCCAACTGCTCTGCTTTAGCATAACCCCAGTATTCCTTGCGTACCAGCTCATGCATTTTTTCGGCAAAGGCTTCGGCAAGGCGGTCGGCAAGTGCTTTAGCCATAATGCTGTTGTAATCGTCATTGTCTTTTTCAAACTCGGCCACTAACTCGTCGCAACCAATACCGGTAGTTACCGCAAAGCCACCCCAGTAATCGGGCACTCCGCTTTCTTTTGGTGCAATAAAATCTGACAGGGCATAATATGGCTCGCCTTTTACTTTTTCTGCCTGCTGGCGAAGCGTGTGTATGCGGGTAAGCAAATGCTGGCGGGTATCATCAGTATATATCTCAATATCATCGCCCACGCTATTTGCCGGCCAAAAGCCAATTACGCCGTTTGCACGTAATAGTTTGTTATCAACAATGCGCTTTAATAGTACCTGCGCATCGTCATAAAGCTTTTTAGCTTCAACACCCACGTACTTGTCATTAAATATTTTAGGATAACTGCCGCGCAATTCCCATGTGTGGAAGAAAGGTGTCCAATCAATATATGGCACCAACTCTTCTAACGGGTAAGCTTCAAAAACCTTTGTGCCGGTTAAAGTTGGTTTGGGTGGTACAGAACCATTCAGGTTAATCTCGCATCGCTGTCCACGGGCTTCCTCAATGCTTACAAAACGTTTGTCGCTCTTTTTATTGGCATGTGCTTCGCGGGCTTTGGCGTACTCGTCTTTTATGCCCTGTATATAGGCATCCCTGTTATCCTTATTCATTAAGCTGCTGCAAACCGTTACGCTGCGCGATGCATCCAATACATGTATAGCAGGGCCCGAATAATTTGGTGCAACCTTTACTGCCGCATGGATACGGGATGTTGTAGCACCGCCAATAATTAATGGTATAGTAAAGCCTTCGCGCTCCATTTCTTTTGCAAAGTGCACCATTTCATCTAATGATGGGGTTATTAATCCGCTAAGGCCAATAATATCAACATCATGCTTTTTAGCTTCTTCAATAATACGTTGGGCAGGTACCATTACCCCAAGGTCTATCACCTCAAAGTTGTTACAAGCCAATACAACACCAACTATATTTTTACCAATATCATGCACATCGCCTTTAACAGTGGCCATTAATATTTTGCCTGCGTTTGCCCTGCTTCCGCTGCTATCTTCTCCGGCATCAATAACACGTTGTTTTTCTAACTCAATAAATGGCAACAGGTAGGCAACCGCTTTTTTCATTACACGAGCCGATTTTACTACCTGCGGCAAAAACATTTTACCTGCTCCAAACAAGTCACCTACCACGTTCATACCATCCATTAGCGGGCCTTCAATTACTTCTAAAGGTTTGGCAAACTTAAGGCGGGCTTCTTCTACATCCTCATCAAGGTATTCTATAATACCTTTTACAAGCGCATGCGATAAGCGTTTTTCCACCGGGTCCTTGCGCCACTCTTCATCACGCACAATTTCTTTACCCTTACTTTTTATGGTATCGGCAAACTCAACCAGCCGCTCGGTGGCATCTTCACGGCGATTCAGTAAAACATCTTCAACCAGCTCCAGCAGGTTCTTCGGAATCTCTTCATAAACCTCCAGCATACCTGCGTTTACAATACCCATATCTAAACCGGCACCAATGGCATGGTATAAAAATGCCGAGTGCATAGCCTCACGCACCGTATTATTCCCCCTAAAGGAGAATGAAATATTGCTTACACCACCGCTCACTTTTGCGTATGGCAGGTTTTGTTTTATCCAGCGGGTAGCCTCAATAAAATCTACCGCGTAGTTATTATGTTCTTCAAGTCCGGTTGCTACGGTCAATATATTTGGATCAAAGATGATATCCTGCGGAGGAAAACCAACCTTATCAACCAATATACGGTATGAGCGTTCGCAGATCTCTTTACGACGCTCCAATGAATCGGCCTGGCCAGTTTCATCAAAAGCCATTACAACCGCGGCAGCACCGTAGCTTAATATTTTGCGGGCATATTCAATAAATTTCTCCTCACCCTCTTTAAGGGAGATAGAGTTTACAATGCCTTTCCCTTGCAGGCATTTTAGCCCGGCTTCAATCACCGTCCATTTAGATGAATCGATCATGATAGGCAGCTTGGCAATATCAGGCTCAGAGGCAACCAGGTTAAGGAATTTTACCATCACCGCTTCTGAGTCTATCATCCCCTCATCCATGTTAATATCAATGATCTGGGCGCCACCCTCTACCTGTTGCAGTGCAACAGCAAGTGCAGCTTCATAATCTTCGGCTAATATCAGTTTTGAGAATTTTGGCGACCCGGTAATATTTGTACGCTCACCTATGTTGGCAAAGTTAGTTTCGGGGGTTAAGGTAACTGCCTCTAATCCACTAAGGCGTAAATAAGGCTCAATTACGGGCTTTTTACGGGGCGCATATTTGGCAGCTCTATCCGCAATACATTTAATATGCTCAGGCGTGGTACCGCAACAACCACCTACAATATTTACGAGCCCTGCTTTTATAAAATCATCAACCTGATGGGCGGTTTCATGCGGAGTTTCATCATACGCACCAAACTCATTAGGCAAGCCCGCATTAGGGTATGCCGATATAAATACATCAGCTTTTTCAGAAAGTTCTTCTAAGTGTGGGCGCATTTCTTTTGCACCTAAAGCACAGTTTAACCCTACTGACAGCAAATTTGCATGACGGATAGAATTCCAGAATGCCTCAACCGTTTGCCCAGAAAGGGTACGGCCGGACGCATCAGTAATGGTGCCCGATATCATGATAGGTAAATGTATATCCGTTTCATTTGCGTAACGGTTTATGGCAAACAGCGCAGCCTTAGCATTAAGTGTATCAAAAATGGTCTCTACCAATAATAAATCCGATCCTCCATCAACCAGGCCCCTTACCTGCTCGTAATAAGCTTCGCTCAAATCATCAAAAGTAACGGCACGGTAACCAGGGTCGTTCACATCTGGTGATAAGGAGGCAGTACGGTTAGTTGGCCCAACAGCACCGGCTACAAAGCGGGGTTTATTTGGGTTGTTTTTAGTGTATTCAGTAGCAACTTCTTTGGCTATGCGGGCACCTTCATAACTCAGCTCGTAAGCCAGTTCTTCCAAATGATAATCAGCTAATGATATTTTTTGTGTACTGAAGGTATTTGTTTCGATGATATCTGCACCGGCATCTAAATATTCGGCGTGGATGGCTTTTATAACATCCGGGCGCGTAATATTCAGCAGGTCATTATTACCCTTCAGATCTGATGCATGGTCACGAAAACGCTCTCCGCGAAAATCTTCCTCGGTGAGTTCGTACCGTTGTATCATGGTACCCATTGCCCCGTCAATAACCAGGATGCGCTTCTCTAATTCTTTTTTAATATCCATTGTTTATCTGTTGCCAGTTTTCAGTAGCGGGTGACGGGTGTCGTATAAACTATGAGTTACAAAATATGCAAATCACAGATCACAGAAACCGGGCAACACGCAACAGAAAAATATAGCTTATCTCGAAAAGTCGGGTATATGGTTGACTTTCACTTATCTGTCCCTGGCCATTCATTTGGCCGGAGTAGAATGTAGCACCTTGTTAAGTAACAGGTTGCTAAGACATCGCAGGGTCTAATCCCTCCGTCTTTCTCCATAAGCGGTACAAAGATGAATAATAATGTTGTAATGTGCAAACCAAATTGCAATCGCTTGGTTGGAGCCCACAGGTGTTCGGAAGATTGATATTGCTAACAAAATTCCCCTCTTGAGAGGGGGCGCGTCGGTGGTGCGGCTGCAGGGGTGTGTTATTCACGCATAAAGGACACACCTCTACACCCCTCTCAAGAGGCGAATCGCACAACTCGACGCTTCTTTTTAATCTTCCGAACACCTGTGGCTTAGAGCCGAGCGACTGCGCACAGAGCAAGTTAGCTTATATCATTGCCGTCCCCTAAATGGGACGGATAGTAAGGTGCAAGGAAATGGCTTTAGCCACATCCGCCGGTTTGGCTAAAGCCAATGCCTTCTTTGCATTTTAACCGTTGACTGAAGTCAACGGCAATCAAGAAATATTCCGCCCTTGTTTGGTGTTGTCACCAACAAGGGCGAAAAAACTGCGGAACTATGGCTTAATTGACTCATCCGGTCTCTCTGGCGGACGGAACGTTGAGGCGGCCGGAGGCCTTATAATAATGGTCACTCGGCTGGAGCCGAGCGACTGCGGTAAACGAAAAGAAGCCGCCTGAATAAGGCGGCTTTCAGTTAATAAAGAGTTTAAATTATCTTCTGTTACCGCCAAATACGCGCAGCAACATCAGGAAAAGATTAATAAAATCAAGATACAGGGTTAATGCACCCATTATAGCCATTTTTGAAGCTGTTGCATCGCCATATTCTAAACCTGCACCAATACGCTTTAGCTTTTGCACATCATAAGCGGTTAGGCCCACAAATACAGCAACACCTACGTAGCTAATGATGAGGTCGAGGCTGCTGCTTTGCATAAAAACATTAAGCAAACTTGCTACAATTATGCCTATTAACAGCATAATCATAATTGAACCAAACTTGGTCAGATCCTGATGTGTAATATATC
>JAQBNZ010000165.1 GCA_028288285.1 Mucilaginibacter sp. | reverse complement strand
GGCAGGGTTTTTAATGTATATATAATATAAAATTAAAATCTATGATACCTGAAGACTACAACCCGGAATTTAGTGTTGATCCTGAAGATTTGAGCAACACATCAGATAACGAACTGAATGATACTGGTGATAGTGAAAACCTGAATTACGACGAAACTATTAACAGTTATGAGTACGATGTAAAAGGTGACAATCCAGATTATGATCACCCGGATCCATATGATACTACAGTAAAAGACGGGGAGGATATGAACTCCACCTATGATGAGGCCAACCCATTTGATGTAAACGGCGAGTATGATCCCAACAGATCATTAGAAACCGACGTAGACACCCTTGGCATGCATATAGATAGCGGTAAAATTGTTGAGCTTAACGCAAGAGATGCCGCTTTGGCACACACCCCAGAGGATGACCGTGATGACCTTGATGAAGAAGGGTACCCTAAAAACGATACAGACTCTCTAAGATAATATAAAAAAGGGGGCATCCGACCTTTTCGGACACCCTCATTTTTTGCCACTATTAAAATCGTAGGCAAAAAAGGTCAAAATATATTTTTTGCTTCGGTATGCATAAATTTGCACATTCTTGCAAAAAAGTGTGTTAAAACGGTATCTTTTCGTATCTAATCAAACTCCAAATTAAACCTGTTTTTCAGATCTATCAGTTGCGGATTTTTGGCTGCCATGTACTGGAATTTTTCGGCAGCAGTGTAGGGTTTTCTTACTGTGGTTGTTTCCTCTACCCTGGCATTTACCTCTATACTAAAATTCTTTAAACTTGTACGTAAAAAATTAAGCAGGTAAGGCCGCTCATCTCTAAATGCCATTTCCTGAATTTTGTTAGATACCAATACCTCAAAGTTTTCCGGGCTTAGTACCAATGGTGTAATAGAGGTAAAAATAGTATACAGCGTTGCCGGCTTACCTTCGGCTTTCAACTTTGCACCGTGGTTGGTCCACAGTTGCAAAAATTCATCAATTGTAAACGGCTGCTTATCATCGCCTTTCAAATATGGATCCTCTTCCTCTAAAGCAGCTTCTTCAAGCTTCTTAGTCAGATCTTTTAACGATGGTATTTTAACCGATGTAGTTGTAGAATGTACATTGGCTATAAATGGCTTTGGCTTTTCGGCTGGTGGCGCTTCTGTTAAGTCGGCAACCGCAACAGGCTTATTCTCAGGCGCAGGCAATTTTACAGCCGGCGTTTTATTGTAAGTAATTGGCGCATCTCGCATCACCGGTACATCATCTTGTACAGGCTCAGGGGCAACAACTACTGTGGAATCAGGTTTTTTTTTTAACTCCCCGTTTGGGGCAGTAACTTGTTCAGGTAGCGGTGCGGATGCTATGTTAAACACCGACTGCAAATGGCTCATCTTTAACAGAGCCAGCTCTACCTGTAAGCGCTGGTTCTTGCTTTGCTTATAACTAATATCGCACTGGTTGGCTATATTCATGGCCGATAGCAGGAACGATACACTTGCCGCCTGCGATTGCTGCAGGTACCTGGCTTTTATGCTCTCGCTAACCTCCAGCAGTTTTATGGTTGATGCATCTTTACCCACCAACAAATTACGGAAATGCTCTGACAAGCCCGATATAAAGTGTGCTCCGTCAAATCCTTTTGATAATATCTCATCAAACAAAAGCAGCGTTTGGGCGCTGTCCTCACCTAATAGCTTATCGGTTATGCTAAAATAGTAATCGTAATCAAGTATGTTAAGGTTATCAATAACCGAGCGATAGGTAACATTCCCTGCAGAGAAGCTAACAATCTGGTCAAACATGGAAAGCGCGTCACGCAAACCGCCATCTGCCTTTTGGGCAATAATGTGCAGGCCGTCCGGCTCGTAAGTAATACTTTCTTTTTGGGCGATGTGTGCCAGGTGTCCGGCCATATCCTCCACACGGATGCGGTTAAAATCAAAGATCTGGCAACGGGATAATATGGTTGGCAGTATCTTATGTTTTTCGGTAGTGGCCAGTATAAATATGGCGTAGTTAGGCGGTTCCTCCAGCGTTTTCAGGAAAGCGTTAAATGCCGCCTGCGATAGCATGTGCACCTCGTCAATAATATAAACTTTATAACGTGCAGCTTGTGGCGGTATGCGTACCTGATCTATCAGGCTTCGTATATCATCAACCGAGTTGTTTGATGCCGCATCCAATTCATGCACATTAAAGGAATTACCGTTTTGGAAAGCACGGCAGCTGTCGCACTCGCCGCAGGCCTCGCCATTGGGTTGTAAATTGGTACAGTTAATGGTTTTTGCCAGGATACGGGCACAGGTGGTTTTACCTACCCCACGCGGCCCGCAGAATAAAAACGCCTGTGCCAGCTGATTATTTTTAATAGCGTTTTTTAACGTATTAGTTATATGTTGCTGGCCTACAACGGTTTCAAATGTTGCCGGGCGATATTTACGTGCTGAAACAATGAAATTATCCACAGGTATAAAGGTAGCAAGAAATGCTTTAACTTAAAACCTCAAAGAAGGATTGTGAATAAATTGAAGTAACTCCTATAGTAAATCACCATTAGGCATGTGGTCATCGTCTTCAGAGTCTGGTTCGCCTAAATCGTCATCAACCTGTATTTCATGCATATCGTTGATGAATTCTGTCTTGTCGTCAAAATCTTCATCTTCCTCATCATTCCAATCGCCTTCTACTGGCTCATCTTCTTCGCCCGGGCCCTGCAAAAACAGGGTATCATACTTAAAAACCGAATGCTCTGCCTCGTGGTATCTGCTTTTAAATAACTCCATAAATATTGATTTTACTAAAAGTACAATTTATAACAGTTATATGTTTTAATGTGCAGTACATTTAATATTACGTATACATACGCTTAACAAAGTGTTATTTAGCTATAAAGGTATTTGAATTTTCAAATATTGTAACTACATTTGCAGCCCCGTAATAGCGGGTAATTAATTAAAAATCAAATAATAATGCAACAGTACGAAATCGTGATCGTTCTAACCCCGTTGTTATCAGATGAAACTGCTAAAGAGGCAATTGCCA
>JAQBNZ010000161.1 GCA_028288285.1 Mucilaginibacter sp. | reverse complement strand
TGCTTTTGTAATGGTGCTTTTTGCCCCATTCTGTATTCTCTGCACCGGCAACCAAATGCTCAAACCACTCTTCCTGTACCTCGTTAGGGTATTTCATAAAAAGCTCTATCTGGTGGATACGCTTTTTTATGAACCAGGTAAATACGGAGTTAAAGATGGTCATAAGCCTATAGTATTATTGAGCAAAAGTTTTTCTTTTTAAAACAAAATTTGCTCCAAGATAAACTTTTCTTACCATTTCATTTGCAGCTAAAACCTCCGGAACGCCGGATTCTAACAGTTTACCTTCAAACAGCAAATAGGCACGATCTGTAATAGACAGGGTTTCCTGTACGTTGTGATCAGTAATGAGGATACCAATGTTGCGGTGTTTTAATTTGGCCACCATTGCCTGTATCTCTTCAACAGCAATAGGGTCAACTCCGGCAAAGGGTTCATCCAATAAAACAAAGTTAGGTTCGGCTGCAAGCGCGCGGGCAATTTCGGTACGGCGGCGCTCACCGCCTGATAATAAGTCGCCCCGGTTTTTACGTACCTTATGCAGGCTAAACTCGTCTATCAGTTCCTCCAGTTTATCGCGCTGTTTCTCCTTACTCATTTTACCCATCTCCAGCACGGCTTTAATATTATCCTCAACAGAAAGTTTACGAAATACAGATGCCTCTTGTGCCAGGTAACCGATGCCTTTTTGAGCGCGGCGATACATAGGGTCGCCGGTTATATCTTTATCATCTAAAAATATTTTACCCTCGTTAGGTTTTATCAAACCTACTATCATATAAAAAGATGTGGTTTTTCCGGCGCCATTTGGCCCCAGCAAACCTACAATTTCACCTTGCGCCACGTTAAACGTTACATCGTTAACAACTGTACGCTGTTTATATTTTTTTACTAAATTTTCTGCTCTGAGGATCATATCTGAACCGTTGATTTTATTGATTTACCCGATTACGTTGATTACCATTCTCCACTCACTATTCTCCATTCAATAACCTAATCCCTTTTATATTTAATTGTATTGTACGTTGTTCGCGCCAGCTATTTTCTTCAATGGTATAGCAAACATCAAAGGGTACATTGTTTTTCAGTAATGGTAAATATTCGGCGTGGTTAAAGGCTATACAATTAAATGCTGCAGAACCCGGTTGCATAATAGCCATCCTGATATGGTTGCCACCTACCAAGCCTGCATTACCGCTAACATACACATTTTTAGTGAGGAAAACCGGCGCCATGTTCTCTGGTCCAAACGGGGCAAACTGTGTTAGTATTCTGTAAAACTTTGATTCAATGTTCTTTAGCTCCAGTTCTGCATCAATACGTATCTGCTGTATCAATTGCTCATCGGTAATAGTTGCGCTTACAACTTCTTCAAATTTTTCAATAAACGCGGCTACATTTTCAGGCTTCATGGTTAAGCCTGCCGCATATTTATGTCCACCAAATTGTAGCAACAGATCGCTGCATTCGCAAAGCGCCTCGTAAAGGTCATATCCTAAAACCGACCGGGCAGAACCAGCCACATGTCCGTTGGAGTGGGTTAATACAACTGTAGGACGGTAATATTTTTCGGTTAAACGCGAGGCTACAATGCCAATAACACCCTTGTGCCAGTTCTCATTGAAAACCACTGTAGATTTACGGGCAATAAGTACATCGTCATTATCGATCATGCTTAAAGCCTCATCCGTAATTTGCAAATCATGCCCCTTGCGTTCGGTGTTGCGGATATTTATCATGTCGCCTTTTTCTTTGGCGGCATCCTCGTGGCAGGCAATCAACAGTTCAACCGCATGCTTGGCATCATCAATACGCCCTGCAGCATTTATACGCGGACCAAGCAGAAACACTACATCAGATATAGTATATTCCTTTGTTTTACCGGCAACTTCCATCAGCATTTTTACGCCGATGCATGGGTTTTCATTAATCTTTTGCAGCCCAAAATATGCCAGCACACGGTTCTCACCATTAATGTGCACAATATCGCAGGCAACGCTGATAGCTACCAGGTCAAGGTATTCGCTCACCTCCTCAAAAGGAAGGCCGTGTTTTTCGGCATAAGCCTGTATCAGTTTAAAACCAATACCGCAGCCCGAAAGTTCTTTATAAGGGTATTCACAATCTGACCGTTTTGGATCAAGAATAGCAACGGCAGCAGGCAATTCATCACCGGGTAAGTGGTGATCGCATATAATAAAATCAACACCTAAAGTATTCGCATAAGCAATTTTATCTACTGATTTTATACCGCAATCTAAAGCAATAATTAGCGTAAAGCCATTAGCAGCGGCGTAATCAATACCTGTGGTAGAAATTCCGTAACCTTCTTTGTAACGGTCAGGGATATAATACTCTAAATTATCGTAGCGCTTTTTAAAGAAACTGTACACCAGTGCAACGGATGTTGTGCCATCCACATCATAATCGCCATAAATTAAAACTTTTTGGTTTTGGGCGATGGCTTGTTCAATGCGTTCAATGGCTTTTTCCATGTCCTGCATCAAAAAAGGATCATGCAGGTGCAGCTGGCTTGGGCGAAAGAAGTACCGGGCATCATCAAAACTGGTGATGCCGCGATGAACTAATAAACTGCTTAAAACAGGGTTTATGTTAAGCGCTGCCGATAATTCCTGTACAATACTATCATCTGCCGCATCTTTTAACACCCACCGTTTGTTCATATATATTTATAGCTTAAAAAGGGTAAAGATAGTTTATCAAAAGTAATCCTTATGCAAGCATTTCGAATTATATTGGTTACTATTTCTCGCCGTAAACAATAAGAGCGCTTGAATCAATTATAACGTTTCCGTCAGGATATTTTTGATTAACTATTTCAAAAACTTCTCTTTTTATTTTTTCTTTAGTTGCGTCATCAGCCTTACTTAACGCGGCAACAATGGGGGCGCCTATATCTAACATCATATTCCAATAGCCATCGGTTGTTTTGGCGTTGAGCTTCCCTGCAACTTCTTTTTGAGAAACATTTTTTAAACCTTCCTGTAAAAACAAATCTTTAATAAGCCCAT
>JAQBNZ010000159.1 GCA_028288285.1 Mucilaginibacter sp. | reverse complement strand
AATTTATTTAACGCTTATGTTTCTCTCGAAGCGTCATTGTGGTGGAACAACAAGAAGTCTGTGGAAGAAGCGAATACGATATTACCTACTCGCAATTACAACGGAAAAACATTATTTATGGCAATGGCCAATCGTATGGAAAGAGGAGTGGATACCTCAAGTGTACAGAAAGATACCAGCGGGTCTACTGCACTTATTCGCAGTAATCTGGAATTTATTAAACTTCTCAATAACAACAAAAAGTATCAATTGCGCTATAGCTATAAGTTCTATAAAGACGACGACCATCCATCAGTAAGATTAATTGGAGAATATGATGCGCTTCGATTTATCTTTGATTTCTACAAACTAAAAATTTATGACAGCGAATTAAAAGATCCTAATTTTAAATTAGATTCATTATTGGGCGCACATTACAAGAATGTTTCTGAACAAATGGGTTATATTATTAAGCCAGGTGAAAGCCAAGTTAATAATCTTGGATACAAAATAATGGGCACTAAACAATACACAAAGGCAGAAACTTTATTCAAACTCAACATTGCCAACAATCCATACAGTGGCAATTGTTATGATTCACTTGGTGATTTGTATCTTGAAACCGGCGAAAAAACTAAAGCGATCGAGACTTTCAAAAAAGCTTTAACACTGAAAGAAATTCCGGAAACCAAAGAGAAATTGGAGAAGTTATTGAATGAGAAGAAAAAATAATTTAACAAAAGCTCAACTAAAAAGTTGAGCTTTTAAAAAAACAAAGCCCTGCACTTTTTGGTACAGGGCTTTGATAAGACTTAATGCTGCTAATTGGCCATTCGCTGCTTTATTGATAACGATGGTATAAAGCTTCCCCCATTGCTTAGCGCAGTCTCATCGATATCACATTGATTTTTTTTCTAAAAACTTCATTTCTTAGCAAATTCCTCAGCAAGCTCATTAAGCTGGTTGGGGCTAATGGTTTGTTTGCCATTATTAATAACTACACAATAACGGAAAGTTATCGATTCACCTTTTTTAAGATGCAGGTTTTTTGCTGACTTACCATTGGTGAAAATCTTCTCGCCAAGGGGATTAGCCGCAAATAAGCCATATCCGCGGGCATGCCAGAAAGTAGGATAATTAGGGTTTGCCGGATGATCTATTATGGCAATACTCACCGAATCTGTTCCCATTTTACCATAAACTTTACACCATATTCCACGGGTGCTCCATGCATCATTTCCTGTTTTACCGGCACTGGTTAAATAATTACCGCTGGCTACTTTATCTGTACCGCCTTTAACTATTGTTACATTGCCCTTATCATCAGTAAATTTCTGATCCTCCGTGGTAGGCATTTGTAATTCGTGCGCTAAACGCAGGCCCAGCATTCCATCTTTGGCATCGTTAAAAGCAGCATCAGTATTAGCCTTTAAGGTAGTAACCCGGTCAATTGTACGCTGGTTACCCTTTCCGCTAAATTCAAAGCGCGTGGTTTCTTCTAAAATCACATCCTTTTGCTGGTTAGTCCAGTTAGCATGATAGGTCAGTATTCCCGTTGTTCCTCCTGTGGTTTCTAATATGCGGTCGGTACGTATCCAACCGTATAAATTCTTTTTGCTCTGAGGTATGGCGTATGAATTGTTCCAGAAATCAAGTCCGTTTAAGTTCTCAAAATTAAACCAAAGTCCAATATGGTGCGGATGATCTGTTGGATCGCCGGGTTTAGGATCAAGCGGAAAGCCACGGGTAACAACAGCGCCATTAGCCGCATGTAAAGGAAACAACACTGGCTTTTCAAGGCTATCAGGATACAGGAAACTGGTAAACAACTTACCACCTATAAAAACATCTATCTTCGGCTCCTTTGCCGATTTTATCACCTTTACCGGCTCGTTCTTTTGAGCTGAAACTGATAAAGTAATAACAGACATAGTTATAACAAACCCCAATTTCCTGAACCTGATTATCATACTTGCCAATTAATATTTAAATATTTTACCATTGGCCATTACCTCCTGCGTTTTTTCATCAAATGTTGCCTTATAGCCAGTATGTACAGCAGCATTGGTCATGATATTAGCTATTGAATGGCTGTACCCTGCTTCAACAGGTGCATTAGGCTGTTTACGGCTACGTACACATTCCATCCAGTTACGCACGTGGTTAGATGTAAGCACATCGCCACCTGTGTTGGCTGAGGCTACTACCTTTTCAGTATTTGCCAGGTTCATTTCCGGTAATAAATTAGCTTGCATTTTCATGGCTGATGCCATTTTTTGAGTTAAACCGCCCTCGGGAGACACCTTGTTGGTATTCAGGTTTAGTTCGCCACCATTTGAATAGTAAATCTCTGCCGGGTGCTCATCTCCATTATGCATGCGGGAACCAAACGTAACCTGAAAACCAGTTGACAAATCATCCGAAGGGCCATAATCAAAAGCAGCTAAAATGGTATCCCAGTTTCTGCGACCATCTTTCCACATATAAATACCACCATTAGCAACTACGCTACGCGGATGTTTAAGGCCGGTAAACCAATGTACGGTATCAATTTGATGGCTCATCCATTGGCCGGGCAAACCTGATGAATAAGGCCAAAACAAGCGATATTCAAGATATATACGAGGATTAAACGGCTCATACGGGCGGTTCATAATAAAACGTTTCCAGTCGGTATCTTCTTCTTTTAAAACGCCTAAAAGTTCCGGTCTGCGCCAACGGCCCGGCTGGTTAACATTCCATGTTAGTTCAACCATGGTAATAGGGCCAAATTTACCTGACCGGATAAAATCATTAGCGGCATGGTAATTAGCCCCGCTTCTGCGCTGCGAACCTATCTGCACTATTTTCCCCGATTCTTTTATGGCTTTAAGGGCCGCGCGGTTATCTTCCATTGTTTCTGCAAAAGGCTTTTCAACGTAAGCATCGCATCCTGCTTTTACGGCTTCAATAGCATGGCGGGCGTGCTGAAAATCTGCGGTGCTAATAAATACCGCATCTATTGTTTTACTATCATATAATTCTTCGTTGTTACGATATGCTTTAACATCGTTTTGCATCTTCTCTTTCCAGGTGGCTGCGCCTTCTTCGCGGCGTCTTTTCCAGATATCAGATACGCCAACTACCTCAAAATTAAGTTCCTTGTAATGGTTCATAAAGCTAGGGATATGCGAGCTTTTATGCCTGTCGGAAAACCCGACAACGCCAACCCGCACCCGATCATTAGCACCGATAATGCGTTTGTAGCTTTTGGCGCTCCATGCGGTTTTAGTGAGTAATGCCCCGGCACCAGCCATTGTTGCCTGTTTGATAAAAATACGACGTGATTCTTCCATAATTTGTATAATTTATTTAGGATAGGTGATTTACATATATATTAAATTACAGCCGATATAGCCAGAGGCCGTTATCATAATAATTTCGCGAAGAACAGGTAAATTGGTTTATAAGCCAGTAATGCTTAACTGACACAATCAAATATCGATGATATTTATATAAAATCATTATTCTTTTTGTAAGAAGCGTATTACAATTGATGGTTAAGGTGCCTGATGATTTTATTAAAAAAACACGCTGACATAGAAGAGATTAATGGCGAAAAGACGGTTCTATAACAATCGCCTTTTTTATTTATAGTAAATTTTTTATGTTAGCAGTTGATGTAAGTAGGTGTCCTATCTATAAACATAACCTATAAAAGCTGTTAAATTTTATCTTCATACTATAACCAATTACCTATATGAAAAACCTATCTAAAAAGCTACTTCTCCTTTTTTTTATTTTTAGTTGCTTCCAGTTATGGGCGCAAGACAAGTTACCGTCTTATCCGTTAATTACCCATAATACTTACTTCAGCATATGGTCAAATAGCGACAAGCTGAACGAATCTGTCACCACACACTGGACAGGTAAGGAGCAATCACTTATAGGCATTATTAAGGTTGATGACAAGTTTTACCGCTTTATGGGGCAATCCTCAAAACAATACAATACAATTGTTGCCACCGGCGATGAAAGATCTGAGAACGTTAAATATCAAATGGAAGGTACAGCACCCGACGATTGGGAAAAACCATCTTTCAACGATCAGGACTGGAAAACCGGCCTAACCCCATTTGGTGACGACCGCAGTAAGCCCGGAACGGAGTGGAGAGGTAAAGATATCTGGATCAGGAAAAAATTCAACCTTACAAAAGTTCCTACGGGCCGTATTATGCTTAAACTTTTTCATGATGATGGTGCCGAGGTTTACCTGAACGGACAAAGCATCATTAAAAAAAGTGGTGCCAATGGCGATTATGAGATGATTGAACTAACTGACGATGCTAAATCAAAATTAATTACCGGCGAAAACCTGTTGGCCATCCATTGTAATAATACCGGCGGTGGTACCTGGATAGATGCGGGTTTATCTGAAGAAATAGAAAACAAAACCGATAGTGAAATAAAATTAGCCAAACAAACCAGTGTAAAGGTTACCGCAACACAAACCACCTATCAGTTTAAATGCGCCGGTGTTAATTTGGATGTCACCTTTACTTCACCGCTTATATTAAATAATCTGGCCATGCTATCATTGCCAGTATCATATATTACCTATAATGTAATAGCTAATGACAGCAAAAAACATTCGGTGAATATTTATCAGGGAGTATCTACCAATGTTGCGGTAGACCAGCCCAACCAGGAGGTTAATGTTTCGGCATATGCTAAAAATGGCTTGCAAATTTTAAAAGCCGGTACAGTTGAGCAGCCCATACTGCAAAAGAAAGGTGATAACGTAAGAATAGATTGGGGATATATGTATGTAGCCGCTAACGGTGCAAAACAATACACCACTACTCAGGACAACGCCATAAATTCCTTCTACGGATCAAGCGTGCAACAACCTGTATCACCTATCACCGGTAAGAAACTCGTGCTTAATACTGTATTTAATTTAGGTACAGTAGGCAGCAATGTTGTTAGTAAATACACGCTTTTAGGGTATGACGATATTTATTCGGTGCAATACTTTAAAGCCAACTTAAAGCCATGGTGGCGAAACCAGCCCGGTACTACAATGGATGGTGTTTTAGCTAAAGCGGCAAATAATTATGCTACCACGATGGCGCTCTGCAATAAAACAGATGTACAGATATATAATGATGCATTTAGGGCAGGCGGTAAAGAGTATGCAAAGCTATGTGCCATGGCGTATCGGCAAAGCATATCAGCACATCAGTTAGTAAAAAGTCCGCAGGGCGATTTGCTATTCTTGTCAAAAGAGAACTTTAGCAATGGCTCTATTAATACAGTAGATGTAACGTATCCATCTGCACCATTGTACCTGTTGTATAACCCTGCTTTAATGAAAGGTATGCTTAATGGGATATTCTACTACAGCGAAAGTGGTAAATGGAAAAAGCCTTTTGCGGCGCATGATCTGGGGACTTACCCACTGGCAAATGGTCAAACTTATGGCGAGGATATGCCGGTAGAAGAATCCGGTAATATGATCATCCTAACAGCAGCAATTACAGCAGCAGAAAAGAATCCGGCGTATGCCAAAAAACATTGGAAAACTTTAACCGTATGGACTAACTACCTGGCGCAAGCTGGTTTCGATCCGGAAAATCAATTATGTACCGATGATTTTGCAGGGCACCTTGCTCATAACATTAACCTGTCTGTAAAAGCGATAGTAGCCATTGGCGCCTATGCAAAAATGGCCGGTATGCTTGGCGAAAAAGCTACCGCGGCTAAATATGGTAAACTTGCCAAAGAACTTGCAGCAAAATGGATAGACAAAGCTGATGCCGGCGATCATTACGCTCTTGTATTTGATAATAAAAACACCTGGAGCCAAAAATACAATATGGTTTGGGACAAAGTTTTAAAACTAAATCTGTTTCCGCAAAGCGTTTACAATAAAGAGATTAAATACTATTTAACCAAACAAAACGAATACGGCTTGCCATTAGATAGCCGTAAAACCTACACAAAATCCGACTGGATATTATGGACGGCAACAATGGCTGACAACCCGGCTGATTTTAAAGCTTTGGTTGATCCTGTTTATAAATATGCTACAGAAACACCATCACGTGTCCCTTTAAGCGACTGGCATGAAACTACCGACGGTAAAATGGTAGGTTTTCAGGCACGTAGCGTAGTGGGTGGTTATTTTATGAAGGTTTTATCTGTTAAGTCGGCCAAAGCTTCAGCTAAAAGATAGAATTGGATTTCAACCATTAAAGCTTAATACTTAAGGTTTTATATTTTAAACTAAAGTTTGTATACTGGTTAATATTATTAGCAGTATAATTATTTTCAGTGTAAGTATTAGTTTTTGCACCGGTGAAAGTAATAGTTCTGGTTACTTTTCCTGTTTCCGAATCAGAAATAATTATTTGTCCATCCTTAGATTGCTGATCAGGATTTAATATCCAGTTAATAAATTCGGCGTCGATTTTGGATGACCTAATGCTAAATGAAATGTTATTAGTTTGGAAATAGTTTGAGGGTGGAAGATCAGATTTACTTTTATCAGTTATAGCGTATATTAAATTATAAGATTGCAACTCGTAGGTTTTATCTCCAATAATTAATTTGATCTTGGAGCCTTCATCATAAGCATATTTTGTAAAAGCAGGATTGGGTTTGCCGTTTGAATTGTTGGCAGCGAATGAAACAGTTAAAAATAAACTTAAAACGCAGATAAGGTAAAAGGTCTTTTTCATAATTGATAATTTATATGTATGTGATAATTAAAGCTAAAGGTATTTATTTAAACAACTTTTTCTTTAAACACGCTGTATAAATTTATTCTATAGTTTTGTCGCATGAAAACATTAGGTTTAATAGGCGGCACAAGCTGGGTATCAACAATAGACTATTACCGGTTCATTAACCAGGGTATAAATGATAAGCTTGGTGGTTTAAATGCTGCAAGGCTGCTATTACATTCTTTCAATTATGCGGATATTGCTGATAACCATGCTGCTAATAATTGGGCTAAAACAACTGAAATGATTGTAGAGGCTGGGATAGGGCTACGCAACAGCGGTGCTGATGCCATAATTCTGTGTGCTAATACGCTCCATTTGGTTGCCGATGAAGCTGAGCAAAAAATAGGTTTACCTGTAATAAATATAGCAACTGCTACTGCGGCCGTAATAAAAAAGCATAACCTTACAAAGGTTGCTTTGTTAGGAACAAAGTTTACAATGGAGCACACTTTTTTTACCGATAAGTTAGCAATTGCAGGTATAGATGCTTTAATACCTGGTGATGATGACAGGAAATTTATTCATACAACCCTTACTGACGAACTTGGAAAGGGGATTTTGCTACCTGAAACCAAAGCAAGATACCTGCAGATAATTGAAAATTTGAAACAGCAAGGTGCCGAAGGGGTTATATTAGGCTGTACAGAAATACCACTGTTAATTAAACCTGAGGATACCGATATTATACAGTTTGACACTACCCAAATCCATTCGGCCGCGGCAGTAGAGTTTGCAATAGGATAAAAATTTCTATAACTATAAAATTTGCATACTTTTAAACTGCAATGCAAGCAAAAAATAATAAGAGAACCATCCGTGCCTGGGCTATGTTTGACTGGGCAAATTCGGCATACAACCTGGTCATTACATCAACCATTTTCCCGGCGTATTACGTAGCTATTACTACCAATGCTAATAATGGCAACCGGGTAAGTTTCTTCGGGCATAGTTTTGTAAATACGGCTTTGTCCGATTATGCTTTGGCTGTGGCCTACCTGGCAATGGCGCTATTGTTGCCTATATTAAGCTCTATAGCCGATTATCGTGGCAACAAGAAGGTGTTTATGCAATTCTTTACATTGCTTGGCTCAGCGGCGTGCTGTGGCTTATTCTTTTTTGATAGCAGCCGTTTAGAGATCGGCATTATATGCTTTGCTTTAGCAGCAATTGGCTACAGCGGAGGCTTTGTTTTCTATAACTCTTATCTGCCCGAGATAGCCACTTTAGACATGCAGGATAAAGTGAGCGCCAAAGGTTTTACATACGGCTACATTGGCAGCGTATTACTACAATTAATATGTTTTGCGTTTGTGTTATCGCCGGGTGCTTTTGGCATTACTGATAAGGCTTTACCTGCACAAATATCATTTCTGCTGGTAGGCATTTGGTGGATTGGTTTCGCGCTGATACCGTTTAGCATATTACCCAAGGGAAGTCCTAATGCGCAAACACATCAGCATAACATAATAAAAGGCGGCTTTATTGAATTAAGTAAAGTTTGGGTAAAAGTAAAGTCTATGCCATTGTTAAAACGTTATTTGCCGGCATTCTTTTTTTACTCAATGGGTGTGCAAACTATTATGCTGGTTGCCACAGGCTTTGCGGCAAAGGAATTAAAGATGCCTACATCCGCACTCATCACTATTATTCTTATTATACAGATAGTAGCAGTTTTTGGCGCTACGCTAATGTCGCGCCTGTCTGATAAATTTGGTAACATTAAAGTGCTGGTATTGGTAGTTTTAATATGGGTAGGGGTTTGTATCGCTGCTTATTTTATTACAACAGCTACACAGTTTTACATTTTAGCTGTAATTGTTGGCCTGGTAATGGGAGGGATTCAGTCGCTTTCAAGGTCGACTTATTCAAAATATCTGCCGCAGGATACTACTGATACCGCATCGTTTTTCAGCTTTTATGATGTAACCGAAAAACTGGCCATAGTAGGAGGATTGTTCAGTTTTGGATTTATAGAAGAAATAACCGGGAGTATGCGTAACTCTACCCTCGTTTTATGCGTATTCTTCATTATGGGATTGATCCTGCTGCTTTCTTTATTAAGAAGAGAGCAGAAAGTTCAGAAAAATTCTGAATTTAGCGTCGTTTAACTTTTACAATGACAATTGAGCTATTTATCCCCTGTTTTATAGATCAGCTATATCCTGATACTGCTTTTAATACTGTTAAAGTATTGGAAAAAGCGGGTTGTATAGTTAGATATAACCCTGAGCAAACCTGCTGTGGTCAGCCCGCTTTTAACGCCGGGTTTTGGGACGATGCCAAAGCTGTAGGCAGTAAATTTCTGAATGATTTTCATGAGGATAGCATAATTGTTTCCCCATCGGCCTCGTGTACGGGAATGGTAAGGAACTATTATAACGATCTTTTCACCAATACCACATCGCATAACAAATGCCGTAATATTCAAAGCAATATATATGAGCTGAGCGATTTTTTGGTGAACATATTACAGGTAGATTACTTTGGTGCCGAGCTGGAAGGCCGTGCTGTTTACCATGATAGTTGCAGCGGATTACGTGAGTGCAAGATAAAAAAAGAACCACGTCAATTATTATCAAAAGTATTAGGACTTGAATTATTAGAATTGAAGGACAATGAAACCTGCTGCGGGTTTGGTGGCACCTTTGCTGTTAAATTTGATGCAATATCCAGCGCAATGGCTCAACAAAAAGTTGATAATGCTTTGGCTGTCAATGCAGAATATATTATCTCAACTGATGCATCATGCCTGCTACATCTGCAAGGATATATAGATAAAAACAACCTGCCTATTAAAACCATCCACATAGCTGATGTATTAGCAAGCGGGTGGGGGAATGTGTAACCGGGATTTATCTGATTTTTACGATTAATGGATTGCCTACAATTTCGCATCTAATCGAAATTTCAAGTACGATCAATATATGACAACGGCACAAAAGTAAAGGGTTAGTTGCTATAATCTCTTATAGTATCGGCTAAACGCGTTTTCCGGAATTTGATTTCAGCTGTTTTAGCTAAAGGTACTTTATCAAACATCCATTCTTCGGTATCAGATTGACCATGAAGTAATGAAACACCTGTACCACCCCATTGATCCTTTTTATAACGTACTTCCTTTCCGTTTTTATCAAAAAGGCGCCAAGTAAATTCTACATAAAAAAGCGGCGTTACTGACTTATTTTTAAACGTCACCTGCAAAGTTGTGCCTCCCTCAGTGGTATAAAGTTTATAGTTGGTTATGGGTATATCAGTATCAGGGTTAATTCCCTTAACGTGGTGATAACTGTCTTCTATGTTCTTTAGAGCTTGTGCAGCTTGGTTGTAATTATCATCAATCCGTTTTTGGTTTTCCTTTTCAATGTCCTCGGCGGTTTTTTGTTCAACTACAGTAATACAAGCTGTGCAACAGCATATTATGAAAAAGAGATAGAGTTTGCGCATAAAGTTGGTTTATCCAAAAATAGTAAAAAGTTTAACTTAATTGAAAAGTTGTTAAAACCCTAATTTTCGCCCTTGTTGGTGTTGTCACCAATAAGCCGCCATGCATCCGAACTTTGAATTAGTTCACCGTGTTAAATATTGTTGGTGACAACACCAATGGCGAGAATATTGTTGGTGACAACACCAACAACGGCGAAAGTGTTAAATATTGTCGGTGACAACACCAATGACGAGAATATTGTTGGTGACAACACTAACAACGGCGAAGCGTTCCGTTCCGCAAAAAGCGGAACAAAGCGGAACAGAAAGCGGAACGGTCTCTACAAAAAACACTGCTCTACAACTCGTAAACTACATTCTGTTCAGGGATAGTAACTTTGTATCCGTCCTGTTCTAATGTATCAACCAATGCCTGCATGCTGCTTTCTTCACCATGCACCAAAAAGACGCCTTTAAGCGATTTATTATCCTGCGACTTAATGTTAGCCACCAAATCATCATGATCGCCATGAGCGCTTAATACATCGGTTTTTTTGATTGTTGCATAAACGGCCAGATCACGGTCTTTTATATGAACTATTGGGTCGCCACGCAGCAGGCGGTAACCTAAGGTACTTTTTGCACAATAACCTATAAATAGAATGGTACAGTAATAATTTTGAATATTATAGAAAAGATGGTCCTGTATACGGCCACCTTCCAGCATACCTGCTGATGATATGATGATACAGGGTTCGTAATAGTTAGATACCTGCCTGCTATCCTTTAAGGTTTCAACATAAGTGAGGTTATCAAATTCAAATTCATCACCTTTTTTGTTATAGAATTCCTGTGCTTCTGGGTTTACCAGGCTGTGGTGCTTTCGGTATAAGCTTGTAGCCATTGATGCCATTGGACTATCAACAAATACAGCTACTTTAGGTAGCAAACCACTGCTGAAGATCTTATTCAAAGCAAATACCAGCGATTGTGTACGGCCAATGCTAAATGCGGGTATAATTAACCGGCCCTGTTCCTTAATGCATACTTTCTCAATTATCTCTACAAAGGTTTCCTCAACAGACTTATCCTTAGTATGGTTACGACCACCATAGGTAGCCTCTGATACAATATAATCAACAGGAGGGAGGGCCTCGGGATCATTCAATACCGGGTAGTTTTTGCGGCCAATATCGCCGGTAAAGGCAATTGATTTTTCTATTCCTTCATCATTTATTTTTAATACCGCCGCTGCAGCACCTAATAAATGACCGGCTTGTATAAAGGTAAGTTCAATATCGCCTGTAATACGGAATGGTTTGTTAAAGCCAATAGTTACAAAACGCTCAACTGTATCCATCACATGTTTTTGTAAATATAATGGCTGCGGGCCGCTACTTTTTTGATGCTTGTGCCTGCGGTTTCTATGACTTTTTTGAGATTTCTGCAAAAAGATATTTACAGAATCCAGCAATAACAATTCAGTAAGGTCGGCAGTGGGTGGCGTACATAATATCTGGCCGTTAAAGCCCATGCGTACCAGCGTTGGTAAATTACCTGAATGATCAATATGAGCATGTGTAAGTATCACTACATCAATATCTTCAGGCTTAAAGTTAAAGTTTTCGTTTACTTGTATGTTGTGGTCTTTTTCGTAATCGAGCCCGCAATCAATCAGTATTTTATATTGGCCAACTTCAAGCAAGTGCATGCTACCGGTGACCTGCCGGGCCGCCCCGTGTATGGATAATTTCATGTAAATTAGTTCAAAAAAGATACGGATTTATGACGTTTTTTTGCAATTATTTACTGTTTTAGTTCTGTTCATTGCAAAAAAGTAGTCCGTTTAATGTCAGTTAAGATATATAAATTTATTGAACTTCGTATTGTAACTGGCTCAGGTATCTGTAAAGACCCTGCTCGTTTGCTATTAATTCCTGGTGGTTACCGGTTTCAATTATCACACCCTTTTCCAGCACAATTATTTTATCGGCTTCGCGGATGGTAGACAGGCGGTGGGCAATGATCACCGATGTACGGCCTTTCATCAAAACTTCTAATGCTTCCTGTACCAAACGTTCAGATTCTGAATCAAGCGAAGAGGTAGCCTCATCTAATATCAATATGGCCGGGTTTTTCAGCAAAGCCCTTGCAATGGCAATTCGCTGCCTTTGTCCGCCGGATAGCTTTACACCGCGCTCACCAACAACCGTATCATACCCCTCAGGGAAGGACGTAATGAATTGATCTGCATTGGCTTTTTTAGCGGCTTGTATAATTTCTTCCTTTGATGCATCCAGCTTACCATATGCAATATTCTCCAAAATAGTACCACCAAACAGCAATACATCCTGCGGAACAATAGCTACCTGGTTACGGATATCCGTAAGGGCGTACTCGTTTGAGTCTTTACCGTCAAACTGTATCGTACCACTTTGTGGGTGATAAAACTGCAATATCAGCGCAGCCATAGTTGATTTACCCGAACCGCTTGGCCCTACAATGGCTATACGCTGCCCGGCATCGGCACTAAAAGAAATATCTTTAAGAACAGTTAATTCTGATCGTGAAGGGTAGGCAAATACTACATTGTTAAATGACAGGTTGCCCTCAATTTTTTGTTTGATGAGGTTCTCGCTTGCATTTATAGAAACATCTTCGCCTTTTTCATCCAGTATCTCCAATACACGCTCACTTGCGCCCACGGCCTTTTGCATGTTGGCATACAGCTCGGGGAAGCTGCCCATTGCAGCACCCACAAATATAGAGTAGAGTATAAAAGTTGTTAAACTACCAACAGAAAGTTCATGGTGACTTACCAATACCGAACCGTACCAGATAACGCCTACTATAGCCCCAAATAAACAAAATACAATAAAGGAAGCAAACAAGCCGCGAAACACAGCGCCTTTAACAGCTATTTTTACTACTTCGCGCAGGTTTTTATCATATCGCCCGGCTTCAAAAGCTTCATTTACAAATGCTTTAACATTAGCTATGCCTTGTAAGGTTTCTTCAATAATAGTGTTGGAGTCGGCCAGTTTATCTTGTGCCTGTCTTGATAGCTTGCGGATGAATTTTCCAAATACCACAGCTACAACAATCAGTACCGGCAGCATTAGCAATAAAGCCAGCGTTAGTTTAAAAGATACAATAGTAAGGAAAGTTATACCACCAACCAGCAGTACCATTTGCCTAATCATTTCGGCAAAAGTAGTGGTCATGGTATCCTGTATCTGGGAAAGATCGGCAGATATGCGACTGTTGAGCTCGCCAACCCTGCGGTTAGCAAAAAAGTTCATGGGTAGGGTAACCAGCTTAAAGTAAGTATCGCGCCTTATATCGGCCAGTGCACGTTCACTTACCTGTACAAACCATACTACCCTAAAAAATGATATTATAGCCTGCACAAACAATACGGCAAATGCCAGTGTACCTATGGCGTTAATAGTAGGCGGCAAGAATGAATATTTTTGCTTGCCCTGCGCGGCATCTATGAGCGCCCCTAAAAATGACGGGAATGCCAAGCCTGTTAAGCTGGAAAGAAATAAAAATATTATTGCAGCTGTAAATTTACCGCGATGAGGTTTTAAGTAGGAAATAAGCCTGGCTATGCGCCTTAAACTATCCAGGTTTATTTTCGCTTTTGGTAATTCCGCCTCTGCTTTACTGCCACTATTCAGTCGTCCTCGTGCCATTTATAAATTATAGATTATCAACCTGCAAAACTAAGGGTTTAATTGTTGTGTTTGGTTGAAGTGGAGAAAATTGACGAAAGTATGAAAGGAGAGTTGATGTTTCGAACTATATTATATTTCACGCAAAGGCGCGAAGACGCTAAGAAGACAAACTCAATTATGCAAATCACCGCACCATTAATATTTTTAAAAGTGCTGATAGTTTATTTTACCATATGATACCTGCAGTTATCTTTTGAAAGAATGGTGCGGTGATAACACCACAGGTGTTCGGAAGATTGTATTTTCTTCAAAAACAACCAGGTCATGCTGAATTTTTTTCAGCATCCCATCAGGAAGGTTATTCACTTTACAGACAATTTATAGCTAAACATGCATTTTACTTTGCCAGTGAGATGCCGATATGCATCGGTATGACCCCTCATTTTATTTCTTCCGAACATCTGTGGTGTCACCAACAACCGTTTAGGAAGGTGAAAGATTGGAAATTGGAATGCATGACTGGTTCTTGGTGACAACATACAAATTTTGATACGATTTTTTAATCGGGAAACAGTATTTAATTACTCTACCATGTAATGAGAAATCTCTCTGCCCAAGTTGCCGCCTTCGTCAATACCTTCAATCACTACACGATAAAGACCAGAGCTGCTTGCATTAAAATAGTTAATGGATGTTTCACCACTTTTGTTGATAATGATATTAGGATTCCAGTAAATAGTCTTGCGCTCATCCTTTACGTTCGTAGTATCATTGATTATATATTTTGGCGAATAAAACTCGCGCTCTTTATAAAACCCTTTAATGTTATATGTTATAAGGCCTGTAACTGATTTGGGTATGTTGTCCGAAAAGTCAACACCATGTTTTAATGTAATTATTAGTGCCCCGTGCGACGCATTTGAACCATACATTGATAAATATGCACCACTCGTTAATACTTCAATGCTGTAAATTGATTGGGGGGGAATATTATCCATTTCATTTGCGCTAATTTGCGCCCCGTCTACAAATACCGCCATTGGTTTAACTTGAAATCCGTGATTACTATAAGGCATTCCTCTATTAATACGAACACTAGACATTTTACCTATTAATGCTTCAGAAAGTGATCCGGCGGGGCTACTTAAGATCTTTTCGCTAAGAATTACTTCATCAGCATTACCGGGGCCGTTTAAATTGGATGAGGATTTTATGTTATCCGAAAATTTCGGGTTAAAATATTTATTCCTTTTTGTGGCTGTTATGTTGACTTGTTTTAACTGGATTACATTTTTCAATAACAATTGCTGTTCGTTAACATATGTTTGCTTTAATGCTGTAATCATTGCTTGCGACATTTGTTTATAATCTTGCTCCAATATTTGGTTTGCAGTTTGATTGATAGTCGAGTGTTGGTTTTGATGTATCATTATCTGCACATTGTCATTACCATTCGATTTTTTAGCGTCAATTACTACTTTCGTACTATCCATTAAATAGAGGTTCGCGAATTTGAAATTTCCATTAGCGTCGCTTGTTGTATCTATAGAAAATAAATCTTTTATTGCGGTTAAGTGTATTTTACCGTTTGGAACTGCTTTGCCATTCGAGGTTTTTAATGCCCCTGATAAACTGTAGCCTGTTTCAGCCTGATAGTTTATTGGACTGCGCTTGTCATCTAAAATTTGTTTCCAATTAAACCGGGTGTATCCTTGTGTTAGCATTAGCAGATCTAAATCGGAGTTGGCATTAATATTGCCATTTGCAAAATAGTAGCCTGGGTTTTCTATATTACCTTTAAGTTCGCTCGTTAGTAGAAAGTCGGTCAAAATAGTAGTTTCAGCCGCTTCATCAACGGGTACCTGCGTTTCATTAGTTACTGCTAAGGAAAATACCCCGGTAGTAGTATTGCTATGTCCGTTAATGAACTTTAAATTTAATTTAACCTGCTCTATCGGCGCATAACTTAGCTTATCAGAACTGACTACCAGCTTTAGCGCATCTTTATTTTGTACAAAAATTGCCCGTTCATTTAAGGGTTCACCACTTTGTGAAAATAAAGTAAACTGGGCAATACCTGTAGGAAACCTATTTTTGGCTATCTGTGCCACAAAAACATTGTTTAACAATTTACCTGCTGCTGCAAAATAACATTTGCCCCCTGAGTGCCCTATTAAATAAAACGCTGTATCCAACTTGCTTATAAGCAGCTTTTTATTGGCTGCTACCTTCACATAAATACTATCTGTAGTGTTGTTTAAGGTTAACGTAAATCCTTTATCAAGAGCTTTAGGTAAATCAACCACTAAATTGCTACTATCGGTGAAAGTAATTTTAGCTTTATATTGTTTACCGGCTTCAGGCATCAAGGCAAACTGCCCCATACCTGCATGTTGTGTACTAAACGGTAATATTTCATTATTATCGCCATCAATTACTAAACCCTGTACATCGACGGCGTGGCCATATTTATTTATGCACTTAACAGCCACTTTTGAGCGCAACCCTTCCACCATATAGCCCCCTTCAGGAAAAAACTGTATGTCATAATTTGAGATGTTTTTTTTCTCAATTTTATCATTGCTTTTATTTAAAACTACATTTAAATTATCGGCAGGTGGTAATTTTATACCGCCTATGGTGAGTTGTTTGTCATAAATGTAGCTAGTATCGTTTCGCATCCAATTGGTAAATGCTCTTAAGTGATAGGTTCCATGAGGATATGTAGAAGAAATAACAAAATCACCGCCAGCCATTCCTGCATTAAGATGCAGGGTTAAACGCTGTAAAATAGTATCAGCCGGGCCCGCCAGTTCTACGTAAAGCACCCCACTTAAGGCAGTTAGACGGTGATCCCCACCTACTACTGTATATGCCTTAAACCATATGGTATCTCCGAGGCCATACCATGGCCTGTCCAAATGCAGGTGTACTTTTTCTATAGGGTTGTTGTTGGTGTACTGCTGCAAAGCTTTAATATGATGGTTTAAAACTGAACTGTCACTTTGAGCGTATGATGTTGAATCAGCAGCTAATAGCAACAGGAATACAAATAATCTGAGTTTTTTTATCATGTTTTTTTGATGCAAAAAGTAAGAGACGCAAGCCATACTTTTAGCGTTCATTATTGGGCTATCAAGTTTAGGTAAATAATGCCTTATAAAGCTTTTATCTGCTATTATCTTAATAATAAATAATTGTAATAATAGTCTATTGTTTATCGAATATCGTTTAACAATAAATTAAAATCGCACAATCAGCCATGCATTCCAATTTCTAATCTTTCACCTTTCTAAACGGTTGTTGGTGACAACGCCAACAACGGCGCGGTTATTGAGTTTAATTTTCTTTGCGCCTTAGCGTCTTTGCGAGAAATCCTATTGAAAATCAATAATAACACTATCGCCCAAATTCAACCCTAACAAACCGCTTGCGTTGCCCTTATTACTGCCGTTGTTGGCGTTGTCACCAACAACCCGCCATGCATTCCAATTTCCAATCTTTCACCTTTCTAAACGGTTGTTGGTGACAACACCAACAACGGCGCGGTAATTGAGTTTAATTTTTTTTTGCCCTTAGCGTCTTTGCGAGAAATCCTATTGAAAATCAATAATAACACTATCGCCCAAATTTAACCCTAATAAACCGCTTGCATTGCCTTTGTTAATAGCTATTTCCAAATGGTCGCTTATGCCAAACAAACAAAGCTTTTCGCCTTCAGGCACTTCGTTATAATGCCAGCTTAATTGGGTGATGGTTTCGTTACGCTTAAAGTAAAGTATAAAGCGGCGGCCCTGTTGTACGCGGTTAAAAAATTCTTTGGTTACGTTGGTAATCACATTTTGGAAGGAGTCGATATATATTACAGCGCCTTTGATAAGGTTTTTCTCAATTACCGGTTGCAGGGTCATTTTGTTCTCAACGCTGGTTACCGGCAGGCCTATTTGGGCAAGTGTGCCACCGTTGGCTAAATGGCAGGCAGCTTTAACAAAAATATCTGCCAGCGGGAAGTGCAAAAACTTCAAATCCTGCATAATATTTATTTCCACAATCTCATCAGGGTCGCGGTCAAACATCAGCGAAAATATGCCATTATCAGCCCCTACAAAGTAATGGTTGTTAAATTTTACGGCAAGGTAGCGGGTATAGGTATTGTACACAGTATCAATGCCTATAAGATGAACTGTATTATCCGGAAAGTAGTAAAAACTATTCTTTAAAATAAACGCTGCCTGCTGCACATTAAAGGGTGCAACATTGTTAGTAATATCAACAATATTTACTGTTGGCAGTAATTTATAAATACTACCTTTAAGGGCAGCCTGATAAATATCTTTAT
>JAQBNZ010000154.1 GCA_028288285.1 Mucilaginibacter sp. | reverse complement strand
GATTCTTTAAAAAAAAATTTGCAGCACTTACTAAAAAAGCTACCTTTGCAATCCCAATCGGGATGTAGCGTAGCCCGGTATCGCGCCACATTTGGGATGTGGAGGCCGCAGGTTCGAATCCTGCCATCCCGACTGATAGCCAGTCAAATTGGTATAAAAACCCGCAAATCACACTGATTTGCGGGTTTTTTGTTTTTTATCATACCAAGAAACCCCAGTCAATATCAAAGAAGATGTGAGCAATTGTGCGAGTGATTTTAGATATTTAATTTCGCTCACGCAATTTGATATAAATGATTGATTTTAAAATATTTATATCGTTTATTTTGATGTTTTTTGGCGTGTTTAAACTCTGTTTATGTGAGCGCAAATCATCATCTGCATCAATGATTATCAAGTTAACATAAAATAGATTGATATGAGAAGCAGCAACACATTTAGTATTCAGTTTGTAATCAGGCTACCCAAACAACAAAAAAGTGATCAGGTTGCGAAATAGGATGTCAGTGACCTTACTTTCAAACCAATAGTGCCTTTCCACAGACTAGTTCTTTCGTTTTTATAAATTCGACTGCCGCAATAATACAACAAACGATATCAATATTAAAGAATATTGTGTTTATACAAAAAGAAACGATAATTTAGTCAACTAAAAAAATGAAACCTAAACTAATTATTAAACACAGAATAAATACAATTGAAAGTTTGCTGAATACACCTGGTAAATATGGTGTAGAATTGGACCTTCGAACTGATACAAAAAATATAATCATACATCATGATGCCTTTAATATGGGAGATATGTTTGATGAATATATGAGACACTATCAGCACAAATTCCTCATTCTGAATACTAAATGTGAAGGTTTGGAGGAGCGGCTAATCAACATAATGAATGAGAATAACATCTCTGACTATTTTTTTCTAGACCTATCCCTTCCCTTTTTAGTAAAAACCATTAAGTCTGGATGCTCAAAGGTCGCTATTCGCTTTTCGGAATATGAACCGCTATCATTTGTACAGCAGTTTGAGGGTAAAGCTAACTGGGTATGGGTTGATTGCTTTACCAAAAACGTGCTTACTCACGATGCTTACGCCTACCTATCCAAACATTTTAAAATTTGCATCGTTTCCCCCGAATTACAAGCACATCCTATTGAATGGATAGAAGATTTTAAAACAGCTTTTGCCGATTTTGAAATTGATGCAGTTTGCACGAAATATCCCGACCTATGGAAGTGAAACTTTTGTCAGAAGTAGATTTGGCGAATACAGATCTGGTCTTGCTGGATCTGGATAATACCTTATACAATTATCACACTTGCCATGCTGTAGCGATGGATGCTTTGTGTAAGCAATTTGGTGATCATTATCAAATGAGTTATGAGCAGGTTAAGCACTTGTATGGCGTTTGCCGTCAATCAGTTCATAATACTAATCATGGCACCGCAGCATCACATTCAAGGTTGTTTTATGTGCAGTATATGGTCGAAGCTGCAGCCAACACCACTGATACAGAAATGATATTGAAATTCTATCATTTGTATTGGGATACCTTTATTGCTGAAATGAAACTATTTGACGATGCATTGCCATTTTTAGTAAGTTGCAGACAACAAAACGTCCCTGTGGTGATGGTAACAGATATGACAGCAGAAGTGCAGTTTTTAAAATTAAGGAAACTGGATATTATAAAATACCTGGCATTTATTGTAACCAGTGAAGAAGCCGGATTAGAAAAGCCACATCCTTTTGTATTTGAATTAGCTATTAACAAAGTTTTAAAAAGCAATAAAAACATTGTAAATATAGCTGTTGTTGGCGATGATGTTAAAAAAGACATCCACGTATCATCCGTGTATTCAATAACTAATTATCACTTGCCTAAGCATGGATAAAAAACAAATACAAAGTGCATCAAAGTTTATAGTGGTTGGTGGTATTAGCACAATTATAAATTACGGAGTATTTTATATTTTACTCAGGTATTTTAAAGTAAATTATTTAGTTGCTTCTATCTCTGGCTATATTACCGGCTTAATAGTTGGCTTTGGTTTAAATAATTTTTGGACATTTAATACCAAGCAGGTTAAACTAAAAATAGTAATTAGTTACGTATTGGTTTATTTGTTTTCATTGGGCTTAAGCTCCTTTTGTTTGTGGCTCTTAGTTAACAAACTTGGTTTTAATGCATTCGCCATGAATATCATCTGCATTGGCATATCTACCGTCAGTAACTTTTTATGTTTAAGTTATTTTACATATAAAAAATGAATTCGAGTATCCTTTATAAGCAACCATCAAGAAGTATTTTTTTTGATCTGATAAAGCATAACCGGGCTTTTCAAATTGGCCTGATCGTAAAACTTATTTTAGCGGCATGCTTCGCTTCAACATACCTTACCGATCTTTTTGCACCTTTTATACGCTCATCTATCAACAATAGCTTTTGGAATGTTTATACAGATTTTTACGCCACTAAGCCAAATGCATTTCCATACCCGCCGGTAATGCTTTATATCCTGTCGATATCCAGATTTGCAGGTACTATTTTTGCATCAGCAACCGGCCCTATCTCATTTGGTGACCTGTTTTTTATCAGGCTACCCCTGCTTTTTGGCGATATCGGTATACTGGTAATACTTATTAAATGGTTACGTAATGCAGAACTGGTAATTAAGTGGTATTGGTTTAACCCTATAGTGATCTATGTAACTTACATACATGGGCAATTAGATATACTTCCTACCGCTTTTCTTTGCATGTCTCTGTATTTTTTATTTACCGACAGATTTTATCACTTTATAGTTTTTTTGGCAATTGCTTGTGCCACCAAGTTTCACATTATAATGGCCGTGCCACTATTGTCAATATACCTGTATCGTACAAAACGCTTAGAAGGTAAAATGCTTTTGCGTGGGGCATTTTTGTTCGCCGGATTGTTGCTGGTACTAAACTTACCATTCCTTACACAAATAGAGTATATCCAAATGGTGTATAAAAATCCTGAGCAAAATAAGGTCGTTGCTTCTTTTTTTAACTTATTTGATAATTACCGATTATTATTTATCCCTGCAACTTACATGATGATACTTTATCTGATGTTCGATTTCAGATTCATTAATAAAGATATCCTGTTAATATTTCTTGCGCTAAGCTTTGGTACTATTACCTTTTTTATTGTACCATCGCAAGGCTGGTACTTATGGAATATGCCGTTCCTTATCTATTTTGTGATCCGGTTTTCAACACAAGAGAAGTATCTGTTTATTTTGCTAAATATCAATTATTTCTTATTTTTTATTCTGTTACCTAAATCTGATATCCCTTTAGTTGCACAATTTATTATTCCGGCAGCAAAAACAACTGATAACCTATATCACTTCCTTATATTTCATCACATCAACGCCGATGGGGCTTTGCAACTTATGTTCACATTTTTGCAAACCACCTTACTGCTGTTTTGCATTTCCTTATTTAGGATCGGTGTGCTTCAGATCAGAAAGTATAAAATTTATAACCAGCCGTATTTAATTGGCATCTGCGGCGACTCGGGCAGCGGAAAAAGCACGCTATCACAAGGGATTATTAGCCTACTAGGGATGAAAAATACCCTGATTGTACGTGGCGATGACATGCATCGCTGGGAAAGAGGGCATGAAAAATGGGACGAAATGACACACTTGAATCCGCAAGCTAATTGGTTACATCGCGATCTGGCAGATCTTATAAATCTTAAAGCCGGTAAAAAGATCCAACGCAGGTCTTACGATCACTCGAGCGGGAAATTTACCGAAAAAATTAGTTTTGCAGCACAAAGGGTGATCGTATATGAAGGGCTTCATTCTTTTTATCTACGGGAAGTAAGTAATATTTATGATCTGAAAATATTTATGAGTCCGTCTGAAGAGTTGCGCCGTTATTGGAAGATACAACGTGATGTTAACGAACGGGGGCATTCTTACCAAAAAGTAATAGATGCGATAGATAAGCGTATGCCAGACGCAATAAACCACATTATTGATCAGCAGGCTGAAGCCGATATTATTTTTTCTATTATCCTGGCCAACCCCGGAGCCAATATTGAGGATAATCCCAAAGAAAACTTTGCATTAAAGGTAATCTGTGCTAATGATATATATTTTGAAGAATTGTTAGAACAGGTAAAAGTTATAGCGAATTTAAACATAGACCATTCTATCGACCGGTCAAAGCAAATAATGATAATTAAGGGTGATATCAACTCTTATCAAATTAATGAGATAGCCGAAGCGTTGCAATTAAATGTTGAAGAGCTAATGGGTAACTCGCCTTTGTGGAATGATAATTTTTACGGCATTATGCAGTTATTCGTTTTATATTATATATTTAACCAGCTTAAAAAAACGGGTGTATTGCTTGAGCAGGAAACGCTATAATTAAAATTTAATGATAAATACAGATATTAAATTATTGCAGCTTATATCCGAACCGTTTAGCCATACCGGCGAGCATGTACAAGGCCCGGGAGGCAATACATCAGTAAAATTTGATAGTACGATACTTATTAAAGCATCTGGTTTTACTTTTAAGGATGTAGCTAACGGTAGCGGTGTAGTATCGCTAAGTAATACGGCTATCATTAGTAACCTTACATCAAAGGTAAACTCGGGCGATAAGATCTATGAAAATGAAGCTCCGCAAATTTTAGGATCTATACCCGATGGCTTAAAACCATCAATGGAGTTTGAATTTCATGCATTGCTGGATATGTTCGTTTTGCACACCCATTCGGTTTATGTGAACGTGATAGCTTGTGCCGATAACTGCGATGAACTGCTAAAACAAATATTTAATGATGACGAATATTTATTAGTGCCCTATGTTACGCCAGGTTTTCCGATAGCCGAGTATCTGTTAAAAAACAAGACAGGTTTAGCCTATCCGCCGGTGATAGTGCTAAAAAACCATGGTGTTATTGTACATGGAAGCAGTGCCGGAGCCGTGGTAGAAAAATATAAATATGCTATTGATAAAATAATGGCCCATTGTGGCTTGCAGCCTATGCCTGATATGGTTTTGCAAAAAATTGGCGACGATAATTATTTGGTTGATAAAGCTAACGTAGTGTCAAATAACATTGATGTAGCTACCCTGGTAGAAACGTTGAATCAGAAAGTATTAATTCCCGATCAGTCTATATTTTTTAAAGGCAAGGTCTCATCTTCAACACAAATTAGTCCGGGGATATTTGCAAATATCGATAGTAACGAGATCATCTTACAAGGCAATGATAAGTTTATACTTGCCTGTAAAACAATGATACAGGCAGTATATTACATAAGCAATAACATTAAAAAGCTTGGTTTACAACCCGACTATATACCTGCCGAACTGATAAGTATCATGCATGATTTATCAACAGAAAAATACAGGTCATCAATATTGGAAAAATAAAATATGCAAGTTGTAATTCCTATGACGGGTGAAGGGTCCCGTTTTAAAGCAGCAGGTTACAAAAATCTAAAACCTATGATAGAAGTTGCCGGTAAGGCAATTATTGAATATGTAATAGATATGTTTCCCGGTGCCGATTCATATATTTTTGTTTGTCGCGAAGATCATGACAAAGAATATAATTTTAAAAAGTATTTTCCGGCTATTTGTCCTAATGCACAGGTAGTTACTGTTGGTGAACCTTATCTTAAATTGGGGCCGGTTTATGCTGCGCTACAGGCTGAGCACCTGATAAAAGACAGCGAACCGGTAATGTTATCTTATTGCGATTATTTTATGAATTGGGATTTCCATGACTTTATGCGCGACGTGGAAGCATCCGGGGTGGATGGTAATATTGTGTGCTACAATGGCTTTCATCCGCACTTACTTCATGAAAACAATATATATGCCGGCTGCAGGGTTAATGATGACCTGGAATTGGTAGAGATAAAAGAAAAGTTTTCTTTTGAGCAGGATAAAACACTTGGTTTTCATTCTGTAGGCGCTTATTATTTTAAAAGCGGATCATTAATGAAGAAGTATTTTAAAGCAACAATAGATCATGGCATGTCGTTAAACGGCGAGTTTTATATCAGCCTTGTTTATCCGCTTTTGCTTGAAGATGGATTAAAGGTGGGGGTATATAACAAATTGCCTCATTTTTGCCAATGGGGTACCCCGCAGGACCTTGAAGAATTTTTATATTGGGAATCGATTTTTAAAGAATATAACTACGTATGATAGTTCTTATACCTATGGCCGGTAAAGGCGAGAGATTTGTAAAAGAAAACTACACTTTGCCTAAACCCATATTACCTGTAAATGATGTGCCTATGGTGATCAAGGCATCGTTAGATTTGCCTACTGCAGATAAATACCTGTATGTTTTATTGCAGCAACATACCGAGCAGTATGATATCAAGAACATTATTAAAAAGCATATACCAAACTCTGATTTTGTTATTTTAGATAAAGTTACAGAAGGCCAGGCTTGTACCTGTTTGTTTGCCATTGAGCAAATAGAAGAGGATGAAGATATTATGATAGGAGCTTGTGATAATGGCTTGATATATAACCTTGAACGTTTTAACGAGTTGACGAAAACGGCTGATGTTATCGTTTTCACTTTCAGGCATAATGCTACTGTTGTTACCAAGCCTACTCAATATGGTTGGGTTGCAACAAACGGAGATGATATCAGCTATGTTTCTGTAAAAAAGCCTATTAGCGCTGATCCTTTTAATGATCATGCTATTGTAGGGGCGTTCTGGTTCAAAAGCAAAGCGATATATAAACAAGCTGTTGATAGGATGATGGCCGAGAACAGGCGTATCAATAATGAATTTTATATTGATGAGTGCGTGAATGATGCTATAGCATTAGGTTATAATGTTAAGGTATTTGAAGTTGATAAATATATTTGCTGGGGCACCCCTAACGATTATAAAACTTATTTTTATTGGAAAAACTATTTTGAAAAATATTAATAATGCAATTATCCATCGTAATTCCATGTTATAACGAATCAGGTAACCTTGTTGCGCTTGTTGATAAATGTGAAAGTTTAGTTACTAAACATCCTGAGGTTGAGGTTATTTTAGTAAATAATGGCTCAACAGATAACTCAGCCCAGGTAATGGATGAAATTCTTGCAAAAAAAGGGAATCCTAATATTAGATCCTATTTTGTTGAAGTAAATAAAGGATACGGGTTTGGAATATTAGAAGGACTAAAACAAACCAATGCCGATGTTATTTGCTGGACGCATGCTGATTTGCAAACAGACATTTTTGATTGCGTAAAAGCCTTTGAAATATTTAAACAACAGGCTGATTCGTATACATTGGTAAAAGGCAGAAGGCAGGGTAGGCCATTGTTTGATAGTTTGTTTACATCGTTAATGAGTATTTACGTGCTTTTTAAACTTCAGAAGTTTATTCCTGATGTTAATGCACAGCCCAAACTATTTAGCCGTATATTTTACAATCAAATCGAAAGAAATGCTCCGGCAGACTTTTCTTTAGACCTATACTTTTTAGTACACGCAAGCAAAATGGGACATATAATAGAATTTCCAGTCGATTTTGCAGCAAGAACAGCTGGTGAAGCAAAAGGTGGAAGTGGGGATCTGAAATTAAAACTGAAATTAACCAAACGAACTCTAAAGTTTATCAACGAATTTAAAATGGTATAATTACCATACAATTAGGCATTAAACCCATCGCAATGTTTCTACCTATATTTTTATTAATACTTAAATTTATTCCCCTATCGGTGTTGTATATTGTTTTAGGCAATATAATCCGAACTCCAATTAATTGGAATAATAACAAATACAGTAACTTTTTTTGGATATCTGTTGATTATTTTATAGGCTTTATTGTTTATTTCGTTCTATTAAGGTCCTTGGCAATCATAGGTCATTCGTTCGAAATTGCAACGTATATAACCACTTTAGCAAGCGTTGCTTTTATAGCAATTAGGCGAAATTCAATTTCTATTAGTTTTAAAGAGTATCTAAAATTCGCATTGTATTTTTTACCACTTTTTATTATTCAGTTAACACTAACTATAGTGTTTTGGATACAAAGTGATTTAAGCGACGTTTTCGCAATAATTGGTTCTTTACATGCGCCACGTTATGCAAATATTTCACATTTTATATTAAGTACCGATACCATCCCAATTCTTCACCAAAATTATGCACAAGCTGTTATGGCAGCTGTGCCATTAATTTGGGGTGATAAAATCATTTTGGTATCCTTGACAATACTTTTGGCTACAACAGCATCATTTTTAGCCCTATTTATCAATGGCTTGTTAAAGCCATACTTTGCCGATAGGGTTGCTTTGTTTTTTGCGACAGTATTGGTTTTTTGTGGCGGATTAAGTGTTCTTCCTCAATTTTATCTCTTAATTGATTCTGGTTATCCATGGCTTCTTAGCGGATATTCAGATTCTCTTATTGGTCTTTCCAGCTATGTTATTGTTTTGTTAATGTTTATTGACAATTTTAACAAACGAACACCTATAAACAATTGGCAGTATTTTTTTGTGGGTGTTAGTATAAATTTCTGGGGTGCTGCGGCAATACAAAACACTATTTTGTTAGGCTTTTTAGCTTTAATATTTTTTATTATCCAAATACGCAATAAACAGTTTAACAAAAAACTGTTTATTACATTTTCAGTTGTGTTTCTAGTTGCAGCTGTGATTGGTGTATTTGAAGGAGGGATGGTAACCCCAACAGCATTGCAAAGTAAAGTGAATATTCCCGGGATGATGTCCATTAAAAAACCTAATGAGAAAGTAATTGGTATATCACCTGGTTTGCCATATCATGTTCTTAACAATATAAAACATGTTAATTCCTTTGGCTCGCTTAACTATTTTTGGTTGGGGCTTAAAAGTGATAAAGAGAGTATGCCTGTAAAAATGGTACATGCACTTGGCTTACCAATATTAGGCCTTCTTCTGCTACTGATACTCTTGAATTTTTCGTGGATAAAACGCTCAATAAAAAATTTGGGCGAAATTGATCATGAAAAAATAATTGTATACGCATCAGTTTTAACTTTTATTGGTGGCCTGTGTATAGCCTTCCCATTTAAAATATCCTCCTTCAAGTGGGAGCTATCCAGATTTTTAATACCTGGATATTTTTCATGTTCGGTATTTGCAGCAGTCATATTTTATAACTGGGGAAACAGGCTAAAGCAAAAAGCGGGCAAACTTACATTGATAATCGCGACAATTTATTTATGTGTCGGCACGTTTACTTGCATTTACAGGGCGATAGATAACAACTTTAACTCAAGAAATTTTCAAAAAAACTTTGCGTCTTTTTGTGCTCCTTATAATGATTTCACCAAAGCGAAAAAAGGTGAAAATTATTGATCTATGAGGATAGCTTTGGAATACTCACATATTAGTAATTAGTGTATAATTAGTTTTAATAATATCTTATAGCATTATAAACGATAGCATTTTTGACTTCTTTCTTATTGAGATACCTCAAGATTAATATTAGCATAAGTCGTTAAGATCTGGCTGATTTGGATTTAAAAGAACTTACTCCAGCTAACCTGAGAGTGTCTATTCAAGTTTATCAAATTAAACTAAATTGTTGTTGCATAACTTAAAAGAGAGCGTTAAATTTGTGTCAATCACTGTTAAAGAGTATGTGAGTAAAACAGTGAGTAGTTCTAAAAAGTCTCCATCAACTTATTAAAATAGTTATTTGCGGAAAGGATTTATCGTCCTGCGGACGCCCTGTCAGTATAAAGAAATATTATTAAACAACTAAATATCTGCCTGATGTTTCTCTACAATAAACTATTGCAATTCCACGCAGGGCATTTATCACTCTTTTACGGAGAGTATATACGCCTCGCTTGTTGTCATATCTTCTTGTGAAAGATTCCTGAACCTTTGTGAAAATTTATTCCTTGGAATATCGTTAGCCATGATCGCTGGAAGCTCCTTCAATATTCTGAAACCGTGCTTTTTCTGCAGTTCCTGATGTACCGAGTATGGCAGCCGGTTTATCAAAAACATTCGGCCCCCCTTTACAATCTTCCACTCAAACTCGCTA
>JAQBNZ010000142.1 GCA_028288285.1 Mucilaginibacter sp. | reverse complement strand
GTTCATCTGGTGCAACTACTGAGATTGATGGTTACGCTTCATCTGAAGGTACTGCTGCTCACAACATGGCATTATCTCGTGACCGTGCTAACTCTGTAAAAACTTACTTAGTTAACTCAGGTGTTACAGCTTCTAAATTGAAAGTTAAAGCCTTTGGTGAAACTAACCCAATTGCTGATAACTCAACTGAAGAAGGTCGCGTACTTAACCGTCGTGTATCATTCAAGAAAAAGTAATATTTTTAAATAATATTTCTGCGAAAGCCCCGGATAACCCGGGGCTTTCTTTTTTTTATTAAATTTGTATTATGTATTTTTTCAGAAAGAAAGACCCTAACAGGCCAACCAATTTTAATCTTAAAGTAATGCATATTATTAATGCCATTGCAATAAGCATGTTCTTGCTGGGAATTATCTATAAACTTATTGATTGGTTTATTTTAAAAAAATAATCATCATAAGCTACCTTAAAACAATTCAATACTAATGAAAACTATCATTAATACTAATAATGCACCTGCACCAATAGGCCCATACAACCAGGCGGTAGCTACCGGAAACCTCATTTTTGTATCAGGTCAGATACCAATGGATGCTGCAACCGGCGAGATCATTTCAAGTGATATTAAAGCCGAAACTAAAAAGGTGATGGAAAATATTGAGGCTATACTAACCGAAGCCGGCAGCGATTTTGATCAGATTATTAAAACCAGCATTTTCTTAACTGATATGCAAAGCTTTGCCCATGTAAATGAAGTATATGGTTCTTATTTTACAGCCAACTTCCCTGCACGCGAAACTGTACAGGTATCGGCCCTGCCAAAAGGCGTTAATGTAGAGATATCTGTAATTGCTTTAAAGTCCTGATTCCCTTATAAAAATTGAATAACCAACCGTTTCAAACACCCATTGAGTATTTAAAAGGTGTAGGCCTTTCACGTGCGGAGGTGCTGAAAAAGGAACTGCAAATATTCAATTTTGAGGATCTGCTTAAACACTTTCCTTACAAATATATTGACCGTACCCGGTTCTATAAAATTAAGGATATACAGCCTGATATGCCCTACGTGCAGGTACTTGTCCGCATAACCCACAAGGAAATTATTGGCGAAAAACATACCAAACGGTTAGTTGCACAAGCTAAAGACGATACCGGCATAATTGAGCTGGTATGGTTTCAGGGAGTTAAGTGGGTAGAGAAAGCACTTATCCCCGGCAAGGCATATGTTATTTTTGGCAGGCCGGGCTTTTTTAACAGCAAGACCCAAATGGCCCACCCGGAGATGGAGCTGTATTCGCCCACAGCCCTTAAGCAAAAGGGAAACCTTAGCCTACAGCCTGCTTATAACTCCACTAAAAAATTAGAGCAGTTTACTTTAGATAGTAAAGGCCTCTCAAAATTGATAGCGGGCCTGATTGAGCAGCATGCTAAAGATATTCATGAAAACTTACCGGCATATATAATTAACCGTTTTAAACTGGCGGGCCGGGCAGAGAGCTACCGTAACATCCATTTCCCCAATGATGCAAACCAGCTAAAAGAAGCACAATACAGGTTAAAATTTGAGGAACTTTTCCTCCTGCAATTAAAACTGTTAAAGAACAAATTACAGCGTACACAAAAATTCAAAGGCAATATCTTTGAATCTGTTGGTACATACTTTAATGAGTTCTATCATCATAAATTACCTTTTGCATTAACCAATGCACAAAAGCGGGTTTTAAAAGAAATAAGGTTGGATACCCAGCGTGGCGTACAAATGAACCGCCTGTTGCAGGGTGATGTTGGCAGCGGTAAAACGGTTGTTGCTTTAATGAGCATGCTGATAGCTATTGATAACGGTTTCCAAACCTGTATTATGGCACCAACGGAGATATTGGCTAATCAGCATTATCAAACCATAAAAAGCCTGGTTGGTGATGGCTTTATTGAAGTGGCATTATTAACCGGTTCGGTGCCAAACAAGGCGCGTAAAGTAATTCATGAAAAGCTTGAAAACGGCTGCCTTAATATATTAATAGGCACCCACGCGCTTATTGAAGACAAAGTACAATACAAAAATCTTGGGCTGGTTGTAATTGATGAACAGCACCGTTTTGGTGTTGAACAGCGCGCAAAGCTTTGGCGCAAAAACGTTGTGCCACCACATATACTGGTAATGACGGCAACACCTATTCCCCGTACATTGGCCATGACTTTATACGGCGACCTGGATGTATCAGTAATTGATGAATTGCCTGCTGGCCGTAAACCTATACAAACCCTCCACTTTTATGAAGCGCAGCGTTTGCGGGTGTTTGGTTTTATGAAACAGGAAATTGCCAAAGGCCGGCAAATATATGTGGTTTACCCACTAATACAGGAAAGTGAAACACTTGACCTGAAGAACCTGATGGATGGCACAGAGGTAATGTCGCGCGAGTTTCCGTTACCTCAATATCGTATTAGCATTGTACACGGTAAGCTAAAGCCTGCCGAAAAAGAATTTGAGATGCAACGCTTTATTAAAGGCGAAACGCAAATAATGGTAGCTACTACCGTAATTGAGGTAGGGGTTAACGTGCCCAATGCTTCGGTAATGATTATTGAAAATGCCGAACGCTTTGGCCTCTCGCAATTGCACCAGCTGCGCGGCAGGGTTGGCCGTGGTGCCGAGCAATCATATTGTATTTTAATGAGCGGCCATAAATTAAGCAGTGATGGCCGTACACGCTTAAACACTATGGTTAAAACCAATAATGGTTTTGAAATAGCCGAGATTGACATGCAGCTGCGCGGCCCCGGTAATATTGAAGGCACCCAGCAAAGCGGTGTCTTAGACCTGAAAGTAGCCGACCTAACTACCGACCAGGAGATTTTACAACAGGCCCGTAATTGTGTGATAGAGATTTTTGACAAAGACCCACAACTGGCTCTGCCCGAAAACCAGATACTAAACCGGGCATTCCAAACAAAAGATGCAGGTTTAAGCTGGGATAAGATCTCCTGATAGTGATTTTTAAAGTACAAATACTACATTTGTTTATCGCTCTTTGATTTTCCTTTAAATCCCTATGGGATTAAATATGGGTAATATCACCTATGTTTTTGCTCCTTAACGGAGCGATTAATTTTAATTTAATTGCAAATACGAAAATTCCACATTATGAAAAAAACCTTACTCTTTATCACTTTTCTATTTACAGCCTTCACATTAAAAGCTCAAGATTCGTTAATGATCCGAAAGTTTTTTGATGAAGCATTGGTTAATGGCCAATGTTATGAGAACTTACGCTACCTGTGCAAAAACATAGGACCAAGGCTAAGCGGATCTGAAGGGGCACAAAAATCTGTAGTCTGGAGTAAAAAGCTCATGGATGGCTACGGTTTTGATAAGGTTTATTTACAAGAAGTAATGGTACCTCACTGGGTACGTGGAGCTAAAGAGCAGGGATATATTATTGATGGTAAAACACGCATCCCGGTAGCTATTGCTGCCCTGGGCATGTCTGTTGCTACGCCAAAAGAAGGCATAACCGCTAATGTAGTTGAAGTGCAAAGCTTAAAGGAACTTGAGACTTTGGGCGAGAGCGTTATAAAAGGAAAGATAGTTTTTTTTAACCGTGCATTTGATCCTCGTTTTATTGAAACCGGCCAGGCTTACGGCACTGCAGGCGATCAGCGTTTTGCGGGCCCGGCGGCGGCGGCTAAGTATGGTGCAGCAGGAGTTATAGTACGCTCATTAACAGAGGCGCTTGATAATTATCCGCATACTGGTGCAACTGGTTATGATCCTAAAGGAAATAACATTCCGGCTGCTGCAATATCAACTATCGCGGCAAATAAATTAAGCAGCATGTTAAAGCTGCGTAAGCTTCCGTTAATAAAATTCTACTTTAAACAAAGTTGCCAGCATCTGCCCGATGTAAAATCATACAACGTTGTTGGCGAAATAACAGGCACGCAATATCCAAATAAATTCATAACCGTGGGCGGCCACCTTGATTCATGGGACCTGGCCGAAGGTGCACATGATGATGGTACGGGCGTTATGCAATCTGCCGAGATTTTAAGAATTTTTAAAGCAACGGGCTATCGTCCTAAAAATTCTGTAAGAGCGGTATTTTTCATGAACGAAGAAAACGGCCACAAAGGCGGCTTAAAATATGCTGAACTGGCTGCGACCAATAAAGAAGAACATATTGCAGCTATTGAAACGGATGAAGGTGGCTTTACTCCACGTGGTTTCAGTTTTGAAGGTGTATCAGGTTCATTCCTAAAAGAAGTTAACCAAAATTGGAAAAAACTACTTGAACCCTACGAGGTCGACCGATTGGTAGCAGGTGGTGGTGGTACTGATATAGGCCCGCTAAAAGAGGCTGTGCCATCAATTATTCTGATCGGTTTCCGTCCGGACTCACAACGTTACTTTGATATCCATCACACACCAAATGATGTGTTCGAAAATGTTAACAAACGTGAGCTGGAATTGGGTGCCGGGTCAATAGCCGCGCTGATTTATCTGATAGATCAGCACGGGTTGTAATAAATACAATAGAGAGAAGCGTTTTTGTACTTCTTAAAGTTTTTTAGAAGAAATTAGAGATTTTTAGAGCCTTTTTAAATCCGGTGTTTTTAGGTAGAGGGTTACTATTTTCAAAATAAAATATTAATAAAAAAAGTGTCAGAACCAGATAGTACCAGCCCCAGAATAGACTCATTTGCAGCCCTTAAATACAAGGACTTCCGCTCATTCGTGGGCATGCGTTTTTGCTTTACGTTTGCGTATCAAATGCAGGCGGTTATTATTGGTTTTTACATTTACCACCTTACAAAAAGCGCTTTTGCATTGGGTCTTGTTGGTTTATGTGAGGCTATCCCTGCTGTGGGAATTGCCTTGTATGGAGGTTACATTGCGGATAAATCAGAAAAGCGTAAAATGCTGTTAATGATCTTCATAGGGGTTTTTATATCGTCATCTGTGATGTTTTTGGTCACAACAAAAAGCGCCGGCAACTACATTAATACAAGTTTAGTGGTGCCCATTATATATCTTATGATATTTGCCAATGGCGTTGCCCGTGCTTTTTACGGCCCGGCTACCTTTGTAATATATACCCAAAGTGTACCAAAAGAAATATACGCTAATGCCAGTACATGGAGCAGCTCCGCCTGGCAAATAGCATCTATCCTTGGCCCTGCAGCCGGCGGACTTATCTACGGTTTTTTTGGTATAACAGTAACGTTTATTGTAATATTAGCTTTCCTGGCTATTTCACTTGTTTTAACCTATTTGCTAAGGTCATATCCACCGGTGTTTGTTCCTAAAGAAAGCATCTGGAAAAGCTTATCAGAGGGGATCCATTTTGTGTTCAACAATAAGATGATGATAGGCGCTATGAGCCTTGATCTGTTTTCGGTTTTTTTTGGCGGGGCCGTAGCTTTGCTGCCTGTATTTGCTAACGAAATATTAAAGGTTGGTGCCGAAGGGTTGGGTATTATGCGTGCTACCACCTCACTGGGTGCCGTTTTAACTATGCTGGCTATGGCAAGGTTTTCTCCAATGGGTAAGCCATGGCGTAACCTATTAATAGCCGTAACCGGCTTTGGCTTGTCTATTATCTGCTTTGGTTTATCTCGAAGCTTTTATTTATCACTTTTGTTTTTATTTACCGAAGGAGCGTTTGATAGTATTAGCGTAATTATCCGCAGTACTATTATGCAACTTTTAACTCCCGATCATATGCGTGGCCGGGTATCGGCAGTAAATTCTATGTTCATAGGTTCATCAAATGAAATTGGCGCTTTTGAATCTGGCACAGCAGCCAAAATTTTAGGAACTGTGCCCGCGGTTATATTTGGTGGCAGCATGACCTTAATAATAGTGACCATCACCTACCTTAAAACTAAAAAGCTTATACCTCTGTCATTAAATCAAATACATCCTCCAACACCTGTTAAAGAATAAAGCGTATTCATTGTAAACAATCAGCATTAACTCTATTAAAAGAAGCCGAATACTAATTATTAGCTACCCGATAGTGTTACTGCTGATTTATTTGGATAAGCCTGGTATAAAATATATTTCTCGTTCGTCCCTGATAGAGCTAATGGTTTAACAAGCTGTGTTTTATTGCCCTGAGTTACTTTTACAGCTTTCCATGTTTTGGGCACGTAGGTTTTAAGCGTAAGCGGTATATAATACATGCTTTTATTTAGCGAATGATTAAGGCTTATTGTTATTTTATCACCATTCTGCTTTGTTTGCACTTTGGCGTTTTGTCGCTCGCGTATGTAACGGGTAACATCACCAAATGTGGCCACCCAAAGCACTTTTTTTGCCTTTATATAACTAAAATACTCATCTAACTGCTGATGCGTTAAAGGTTCCCAGCCTATGCCATCAACGCCATGAAAGGTAAGCACCAGCCATGTATTATTTTTATTGGCAGTAGTATCAACCCAGGCCTTCATCATTGGCATGGGTGTTTTGGTTGTAGCTCCGCGCTGAAATTGTATGTATTCTTTGTCGGTATTACCGGGGTTGCTCCTGTCTGATCGGCTTATCTCCTTTAGCCATGGCTCGGGCATGCGGTTACGCAGTGCCGGATAAACTTTGTAAGCATATTGCATTGCCCGTTCGTTTTCGGTACCAAATGGCCCTTCACCACTAAAGGTATATCTTGGCCCCATTTGCTTTAAAATATCGGCCTTACTTTTTTCAAGTTCGTATATCATATTGGGTTCATCAAGTATGGCTAATCGCGGGTGGGTTATCATATGACTGGCAAATTCGTGCCCCTGCGCTGCATATTTGCGTATATCGTTCCAGGTAGTCCCGTGTGCATCCGCGTATTCGGTATTATGTTGTACCCCCGGCTTAAACTCGCCGTTCCGTACTTTTAAATAAAGTTCATCAATCACTTTGATTGCCTCGTCCATTTTTCCGGCATCAACCAATGATCCTGCTTTGTAATGATAATCAAGCGGACCTACCAGGCCTAAATACCCTGCTGCCGAAGCGCGTTCAAAAATATTATCCTTATTAGTTGGAATAGTAGCTGTTTCGTTAATAATATCTTTAACCGGCCGCCCTATAAACTTACCATGATATTCTGAGCCCGGTATTTGCCCCGTGATGATGAAAAATGTTGCCGGTAATTTTAAATTATTCAACACCGGTATTGCCTGCTTAAACTGGTTAATTGAACCATCATCAAATGTTATTGATACTGCACCTTCTTTATCATACTGCCATTTGGTAATTTCGGTTTTGCCTATAACCTGGGCATTGCTACTAGCAAATAACATTGCAGATAAAGCAGTCAAAAGTAATTTCTTCATGGGTTGGATTAGCATTATTATGGCTAATGTACGATTTACAATTTCATAACAAAAAAGATTTATAACTAAATGAATATTCACTTATATTTGTATTGATAAAAGAAATAAATGCGCACAAGAAACACAGATAAAGTACAACTGGTAAAGCAAAAAGCAATTGAGTTGATTGTAAAAAACGGCTTAGAGGGTTTCAGCATGAATAAGCTGGCCAGGGCCTGTAATGTTTCGGTGGCAACATTGTACATCTATTATAAAGATCGTGATGATTTGATTATTAAAGTAGCAATTGAAGAAGGCCGGTTAATGGGTGATGCCATGATTAAAGATTTTAACCCTGAATTGCCATTTGAGCAAGGCTTGCGCAAACAATGGGAGAACCGTTACAACTATATGATAGCAAACCCTATCATGAACTTATTCTTTGATCAGCTGCGCAGTTCATCTTATCAGCAGGAATTCCTTTCTTCTTTTCTGAAAGGCTTTCAGGTGGTTGTGGGCAAATTTATGCATAATGTTATTGAGCGAGGAGAAATTGAGGCAATGCCTTTTGAGGTATACTGGTCGGTTGCGTTTGCCCCTTTGTATAACCTTATCCGTTTTGAAACCGAGGGGCAAAGCATACGTGGCAAACCATTTAAAATGACCGACGAAATTTTATGGAAGACTTTTGATCTGGTAGTAAAAGCACTAAAAAAGCAATGAGGAATATGACGGATAACTTTGATCACATATTGCTATTTAAAACCAACATAAGCTGCCCGGGCGATAAGCTGTTCCTGCATGCTGTGCTGGATTGCAATAAAGATATTGAACAATGGACCGTAGACCTGGAAGATGAGGACTGCGTGCTCCGGATAATATCACACAAACTAACACACAAACAAATAATTGAATTATTAAACTTTCATGGCTATACATGTTGTGAATTAACCTAAGCCCAATGCAAAAAGAAGAACCGGTACCATTTACAGGCTACCAAAAATTTGTAATATTTATATTAGCTATTACCCAGTTTACCGTAATACTGGATTTTATGGTGATGTCTCCCCTGGGAGATATGCTCATGAAATCACTAAACCTTAAACCTTCAGCATTTGGTTTTGCGGTATCGGCGTATGCTTTTAGCGCGGGCATCTCGGGCTTGCTTACGGCCGGCTTTGCGGATAGGTTCGACCGTAAAAAACTGCTGTTATTTTTTTACATTGGCTTTATAGGCGGCACCATTTTCTGCGGATTAGCACATACATATGCCGTATTGGTAGCTGCCCGTATAATCACCGGCTTGTTTGGCGGTGTAATTGGCTCCATATCTATGGCAATAATAACAGATATGTTTGCTTTGCAGCAACGTGGCCGGGTAATGGGCTTTATACAAATGGGCTTTGGCGGCAGTCAGGTTTTAGGTGTACCAATTGGTTTATACTTAGCCAACGCCTGGGGCTGGGAAGCTCCATTTTGGATGGTAGCAACATTAAGCATAATTATAGCATTACTGATAGCTGCAAAGTTAAAGCCTGTTATTCAACACCTGGCGTTGCAAAATGATAAGTCGGCATTTGTACATCTTTGGCATACAGTTGCAAAAAGCAATTACCGAATTGGTTTTATGGCTACTGCCCTGCTATCAATAGGTGGTTTTATGATGATGCCGTTTGGCAGCGCATTTGCCATTAACAACCTGGGATTAACTAATGAGCAGCTACCTATGCTATTTATGGTATCGGGCGTTAGCTCATTAATTATTATGCCGTTAATAGGTAAGCTGAGCGATAAGATAGATAAATTTAAAATATTCGCTGTCGCTTCCGTTTGGACAATGATTATGTGTGTGGTTTATACCAACCTTGGCGTAACCCCGCTAATATTGGTAATGGCGCTTAACATATTAATGATGATAGGTATTATGAGTCGTATGATACCGTCTTCGGCATTAACAAGCGCTATACCAGAAATGGCCGACCGTGGTGCTTTCATGAGCATTAACTCATCATTACAGCAAATTGCAGGTGGTATAGCAGCAGCCGTTGCCGGGATGATAGTATCTCAAAAAGGCAAAGGCGCACCGCTGGAGCATTACGATGTGGTTGGGTATGTAATTATAGTAATATCAACATTAAGCATCTTACTAATGATGCGGGTAAATAATCTCACCAAAAAGAAAATGGATAGTAATAAGGTGGTGATACCGGAAGAAGCGGTAATAGGTGAAGGATTTTAAATTTATTAAACATAAGGGCACCAAAATAAACTTGGTGCCCTTTTTGAATCAATTGGATTTACCGCGTGCGTTAGCAAACAACCTACCTCTCTAACATCTCCAAAACATCCTCTTCCGTCCCGCTAAACGGCCCTGATGTTTCAATTTTTAAACCTGCCATGGCGGCAGCAAATTCTCCGGCTTGTTGTATGTCTGCGCCTTTTGCACGTTTATATAGGTAACCGGCCATGTAAGTATCGCCACAACCAGTAGCATCAACTACGGCAATGGGTTTGTATGCCGGGATATCGTAAAAAACTTTGTCGGCATAAATTACCGAGCCTAAGCTGCCCAGGGTAATTACAACTTCCTTAACGCCCCAGTCGGCCAGCATTTTGGCACCATCATGGATCTCAGCATGGCCGGTTAATACTTCCAGTTCATGTTCGTTCACTTTAAGTATGTCTACATATTGCAGGGCTTCCTTTTTATCGGCCCAGTCAATGGCATGCACATCATTATCAACAACCTCGCGTAAATATCCCTGCGCATCAACAGATACCTGCGCTCTTCCGCTTAATGCTTTTATTAATTCGGTCGACATATCATCGGCCAGCAAAGCGCCTAAATGAAAAACTTTGGCATCTATATCCAGCAAGTCGGCAGTGGTAAAAGCATCGGCCTTTTGCAATACACGTTGGGTACGGTTATCCTGGTTCTCTGCATAAATATTTTCAAAATAAACCGAGTGGGCACTTGGCAGGGATTTTACCTCAATGCCCTTAGCTCTCAGTTTAGCCACTTCCTGCATTTCTGTTTCGGCAAGGGCCGTTACCAGTTTATATTGCACCGGCATATTACTTATAGCGTTACTAAAATAAAACGCTGTGCCGCCCGCCATGTGTTTAATGGTGGTGGCGGTTACTACTTTATCTAAGGTGATATGCCCTATGCAACAAATGTCATACATGAATTTTCTATAATAATCGGTTAGCTTGCAAATGTAACAGCCTGTTTATTATTTAATATATAATTATTGCAATATTATTAAGCTGTAAACAAGGCTATAAGTTTATCAAAAAAATGCGGCTTTAGAAATACTTATTATGTGTAGGCAACAATTGTATTATAATAAATTAAATACTGAACTTTATAGTAAACTTAACAGCCGGCTAACCTTAACTACTTATTACACAGCTAAATTTACTATACGGCTCCTATTAAGCCACTCTTTTAAATTATTAACCTTTAAAAAAATAAATTATGGACCCAAATGCAAACGCACTTAACTGGTTTGAAATTCCAGCAACCGACATTGAAAGAGCTCAAGGCTTTTATGAAGGCATTTTTGATATG
>JAQBNZ010000109.1 GCA_028288285.1 Mucilaginibacter sp. | reverse complement strand
AGTGCCTCCTGCGGATCAATTGTTTTACCAAAACCAGGCATACCTGGCAGCATCATTGCGCCCGCGCCCATACCTGTTAAATAAATAAAGTCTCTTCTTCTCAAAGTTTTTCCTCCAATTTGTTTTTAGCCACCCCGGCAGGGAAAGCGGTATATGTATTATGAACCATTATGAGCAACAGCTCAAAAGAAAAATCATTTATTCCCTTTACCGTAGAGACACAATATTTTGTGTCTCCCGTATATTTTACTGTAGAGGCACAATATTTTGTGTCTCCTGTATATTATTTAACCGTTATAAATCTTTCATTGTAGTTAGAGACGCAAAATATTGCGTCTCTACGTTAAATAAATCAACTTAAACAGATACTACTATGAAAACTTAGTTTCTATCCACAATAACGTACATGCGGCAAGTAGCAAAATATAAAAATATATTTTTGGGGTGTCAATCCGCACTAATCCTTGTATTTGTTTTGTTACAATAACGGGTTTAGTATACGCATTTTCGTATTTTTTCGTTACAGCGGTTTTAGCCGAGGCTTGTATCATTGTCCACTCTGTTTTAGGGTGGATGTACCACCAGCTAACGGCATTATTTTGACTTACAGATTGCCACCCTTCTGTTAATGGCCAGTACAGCGCACTAAATTCAAAAGGCACATTAGGGTTTTGTGCCCATGCTGTATTTTCACCATTTATATTAACTGGCGCTTGCTTGTTATTAGTCAATTGTAAAGAAACCGGCTCTTTCACAAATGGGATGGCAGATACCGAAACTTCATTAGCCACATCAGCGCTTTTACGGGCTGCTTTACTAATCAATACCGACCATAGTGCCGCGTAATCTGCTTTATCGCCGGCAAGCATCCAGCTAAAAGTATTACTCAGCGTAGTAAAAACTATTTTACCCGAACCTGAAATGGTGCTGTTAGCCAAAATATGATTTTGCGTGTTAGTCACCAGCGGTTGGGTGCCATTCCGGTAATTGATATAAGCTGAACCACTACTCAACTTAGCTGAACTTTTTGCACCGTTGATAATGAGCGCAGATGGAGCAGGTTCTTTTCCCGATTGCCCGTCGACAGGGAAACCTCTCTTCAACCAGGATGATTTGCCCGTGCTATCTGCCTTTACAATTATGCCCAGGCCATTGTCTGCCACTTCCTGTTTTAAGGCCGCGCTTTCGGCACCGCTTAGTGCATTTAACACAGATAGGTCGCCTATTACCACATCAAATTTATTAAGGGTTGATGGGGATAGTCTATCCAGCGGAAACTGGGCTATGTTAATAAACTCTGTATTAAACTTATCCTTACTGATAGCCGAGCGTGTAGCAACCGAATAACCATTCGCGCTCAGCCAATTCTTTAAAAACTTACTTTCAAAATCCGGCGAAGCTGACAGCATTAAAACCCTTATCGGCTTAACCGGATTAACCTGTACAGGCAAGCTACCTTGTATATCATTATTGGCAAGCAAGGTGTAAACTATTCTGCTACTTGTTTTAGGAACAGTTGCTAACTCAAAGGTAGCTTGTGAATTAGGCTGAATAGTAACGGAATCTGCCCCGGTATTTAACCCCTTTAGCACCAGTTTTACTTTTTGGGTCGATGAATTATTGTAGCTGCCTTGTATATGCAAAGTTTCGCCTGCTTTTAATTTACCGTTATAGCTAATACTGCTTACCCCAGCTGATGTTTTGGCAGGATGAAAAACAAGCGGCCTGTTACCCAATTGCTGCAATTCATAATCACTTAACCCATACCCGTAAACATGCAGCTCATCGGTTTTATTTAATTCATCCGGCGTAATAAGTTGCGCTTGGGGGTAGTTCTTTTTAATAGCATCGTCAAATGTGAACACCTTAGCATTTTTATTGGTGAGGCTATCGGCATCAAACCCGGCGGTTAGCAAAATCACTTTATGCTCGTTGGCTTTATTTACCTCAGTTTGATACTTTAAAGGCAAGGCAATACAAGCCAATGCGGCAGATGCAATAAAAATAGCAGTAACGCGCCACGCCAACCAGTGTTTATTGGCACGCTTAACCTCCTGCCATAACAAGCCGATTGCAAGCAGTGTGCATATAATGATAACGATATATGTCCAGTTGGCGTGCATTAATTGTTAGCTTGTTTAAGGTTTTTGAAATAACGGCCAGACAAGCCCATATCGGCAGTAGCCTCATCTGATTTTGGCATATTCTTTATCGATACCAGTGTTTTCTGTATAGCACGCTCCACCATGTTTATATCAGATACATTTATTTTTTGTACCGATAATATCCTGCGCATAGCACTTAGCGCGGGCAAATAAGTACCGGGTTGGGCAGAAGCGATTTCGCTTAAACGTTGATTAGCCAGTTGCAATGTACGGCTATCTGTAGCATTTAGCACTGGTTTCAGTTTTAAGTTTTCTAAAACGCCTATCGCATTCTTTAATACCGCCTGATTATCGGCAGGTGCTTTTATATCTTGCTTATTAACCGGCTGAATGATCTTGTCCAGTTCACCACTTAATCTTTTTTCTGGTTTTAGCGGCGGCGGGTTGTAAGATGTTTTAGCTACGAATGAGCGCGATTTCTGCTGCAAATCTTTCAGCAAGCGCAAAGCTTTATAGGCAAAAGGCAGGGCGGCCTGTGGTTTGTAAAGGCGCAATTGCAATTCGGCTTTCCACATTTCAGTAAGAGTGGCTTTAAGCTGTGCTTTTATTGCAGGTTCTAAAAACTGCGCATCTTCGGCCTTGTCGTGGTCGTCGGTATATTCTTTTAAAATTTTGGCACCATTGCTAAAATCCTCAGGGTTGGATAGTTCATCGCCACCTTTGGGGCCTTCAACTGTCTCATCCTCTTCACCTAAAAATTTACCGTAACGCAGGCGCAACAGTTTTTGATCAATACCCAGGTCATTACTGCGTGCATTGAACTTTTGTGTACTGATTGTATCTTTATCCTTAATCAGTTTCTCCGCATCAATAATGATCTGTCGTTCACTTCTAAAAAATTCCGGTTTTAAATTAGAGCCCGATAGCACACCATCCATGCTTAACAACTCTGCGGTATCTTGTATAGCAACCGTAAACACATCTGTGCGGCTTTGCTGCTGATGAGTATCTTGTGCCTGTACATAAAAGTAAAGCTCATCGCCAGGCTCCATGTTTAGGGCAGGCAGATCAATCAGCTTTTGTACATCATATTGAGGATTGTGGCCGCTAAACGCGGTGCTAAAATTCAGTCTGTATTCTTTAAACTTAACGCCTTCGCCCTTGCCTTTTGCAACGGTTGCCACTATTAAAGCATTGGCTATACCATAGTCATCATTCAATGAGGCGTTTATGTGTACCTTTTGTACCTCACCTGCATCTATATAGGTATATTGCTTAGGCGCTTTCACATGTATCACCGGAGGACCATCTTTTATTACTTGTACCTGGTAAAGGTCAGATAGCTTGCCATCAATACTTACCTGGTAAAAGCCGGGTTTATTTACTATTCTTTGGGCAGACCATTGGGTGTATTCTCCTGTATTTTTTAAAGCTATGCGCTCCTTATCATTAAATATTAAATAGGCATTTTTTATGGCTACATTGGTTTTAATCTGCCAGCTTACCGTAGCGCCTTCCTCGGCAGTAAGGTTAAATTTATCTTGCGAACGTTTTGCTTTGCCGGTATAAGCAGGCGGGGTAATAGTTAATTCCAGTTCATTTATCTGAGGTAAAACTTTTTCTGGTGGAATGCATTGTGCAGTCGAGCCGTTTTTCTCACCCCAGGAATAGGTGGTATGTTTATTACTATACAATTTGTTAAATACAATTACAAAGATCACTGCTGCCAACAGTAACGGCAAGGCTTTTATCAGTCTTTTCGCGAAATATTTATGACTTATCTGCAAATCATCCAAAACAGCTTCGGTATGTGAACGGGCCAGTAATTGCAAGGTGTTTAATTGCCCCATTGGTTGCAGTATTAAGTCGGTGCTTTCTTGTAACTCAGGATATTCTTTATTGAGGTACCCGGCTATTGCTTCGTTACTTATTAACCAAGGGCGATGCATAATCAGCATTACAGCAAGCGCAATAACAAATATTAACAGCGTTGCTATTGCCGGGACAGATAAAAGATAAAACAGCAAACTTCCCCCAAGCAAAGCAATGGCAAAGGCCAATACCATATCGGCCAGTAATTGGTATACTAACCACCGCTGGCGCAAGCCGTTAATTTTATTTATCCCTTGCTTAGCCATTGATTGGTATGGTTTTAGTTTTATGAGATAAAATGCGTTCGGTTACAAACAGTACTACAACTAACAACCAAAAATATTTTGAAATATCTACCTGTTCAACCGGGTTAACTGATGCCACTTCGGTTGCTTGCTTTATTTGTAACGGTTGGATCTGTTGGTTTGTTAAAATCCGTTTATCAAATTTTTCGGGCTGCTGATAAATATTATTATTGATCAGTTTCAATATCATTTTTGGAAAGTTGTCACTCCAAACCAGGTCGTTCCAATTAGGGTTAAAATGTGAATAAAAGCGGTAGATATTTGTATTTTCCTGTATCTTTTTGTCTAAAACCGATATCCCAAAACCATTATGCCAAACAGTCTCATTTTTGTCGGTTGCTGCTATCAATTTGTTCAGCGCAATCTTTTTATTGGCATTAAATAAAGCATTCCCAGCATCAATCCATGAGGCTGTAGACACTACCTTGCCGTTTTCATATTTGAATATATTTTTGCTGCTGTTTACCAAACCACTACCCACCGGCGCATCTGATAACCAGAACAACCAATCCTGCCCACCGGCTATTTGCGCTGCGTTATTGTATTGTTTGATAATAGCTTTACGCCCGTTAAAATTCACAACCGCCGATAATGCCGCTTTTAAATAACCGGCATCCAAGGCGTATTTGTCTGTGTATAAAGCAATCCTCAAAGTTGAGGTATCTACCTGTACCGGTGGCTGTTCTGAATTTTTTAAACTTACAACAGGCTGCCCGTTTTGTACTTTTACGTCAACATACTGGTTGCCATCGTTCTTAATAAATTGTTCTGTATAATATGTACCTGAAGGGCTGCCATTACCCTGTGTTACTTTTATAGTATTATTAGCAGTAAATGAGGCTGCAGCTATCCATTTGCTAACCGAATCTGTTGAGGTATAGGTTTGCCAGTGCAGGCTTAACCCGGTTGATGGTTTTGACCCTTTAAAGTGGATACCGCCATTCGGGGTAAATAAATATACCGGTAATACTGATGAAATCTTGTTCAATTGCTTTACCAATCCCCAATAGTTATTGGTAGATATTGTGTCCTTCAGGTTAGTATCAGCTAATAATTTAGTCAGATCGCCCTTGGCAAAATCACTTTCAAAATAATGAAATTCATAACCAGACCGGGTAAGTGAATCAACTACCGGTTTAAACTTTTGATAACTTTCCTTTAAGTTTTCTTTTGGAAGCAGCACCCAGCCTTTTACTTTTTCTGTAGTTTGTAAATGCTGCCAAACGGGTGCAGCTAACAAAAACGCAAGCAAGGCCAGCAACAAACAACGTAGGATGAATAACAATATATCTACCAGTTTAAGGCTGCGGCGGTTGGTTTTTGAAGCTTCGCTGATGAGTATTATACTACCCACCTTTAAAGTTTTGCCCGGCTTTATATTCCACAGGTGTATTACAATGGGGATGCTTAACGCGACCAGTGCAAAAAACCATATAGGGGATAAAAAGTGCATAAGCCTCACCTAAATCCTCTCCAAAGGAGAGGACTTTAAAAATGTTTGATGATATATATTATTATTCATGTTAAATAAATCCTTTTTTTCGCTGCATTAAAAACTCCCTTAAAGCCTCATCCAATGGCCGGGCAGTACTTATCATTTTATAGGCTATATGCTTGCCCAGCAAATCGCTTTTTATGGTTGCTAAATGCTGTTGCAGCTTTTCCTGATAAGTAGCTTTGGCGCGTTGTGCATTCACCTGTATGGTTTGGCCGGTCTCCATATCTTCTAAAGTAGAAAACCCTTTAAAATCAAAATCCAGTTCGTTCTGTCCCATCAAATGAAAAACCACTATTTCGTGCTTTAAGGCGGCTAAAGTGGTTAACAAGTTATTTATCTCGCCATCTGACTGGTACATATCGGTAACAAAAATCAATAGCTCCTTGCGCCCGGTTCCTGCAAACAGTTCTTTATAATGGGCAGGCTTGGTAAACGTGCCGGATGGTTCAACCTGTTGTAAATGATAATACAAGCGCTGTAAATGCTGAGGATCGGGCTTGGATGGCAGGGAAAACAAGTCGCCATCTTTAAACACATTCAACGCTACCGAATCGCCCTGCAAGTTGGCTAAATAAGCCAGTGATGCAGCAAGGAAACGGGCATAATCTACCTTTTTAACGCCATTATCATCATGGTTCATAGATGCGCTTGCATCTATCAAAAACCTTACGGATATACTTGTTTCAACTTCCGATTCGCGGATGTAATACCTGTCTGACCGGGCAAACATCCGCCAGTCGAGCCAGCGCAGGTCATCGCCCGGCTGATAGCTTCGGTATTGGCTAAATTCCAATCCGGGGCCTTTAACGGTACTTTTATTAAACCCATTCATAAAGCCATCAATAACCGTTTTCGCCAGTAATGGCAAATCCTTAATGGTCATTAATACTTTAGGATCAAGCACGTTGATTTACGATTTTAGATGTGTGATTTTAGATTTATTTGTCTGGACCGGGATTAAACCGATTAGCGCGATTTATTGGATTAAAATCTGATGAATCGTGCTAATCTGCTTAATCGCGGTTAGATGCCGCCTTTACGCTCTATAACTTTTAACAGCTCTTCGGTTACCCTGTCAGAGTTGATGCCCTCCGCTTCAGCTTTAAAGTTCATTAATATGCGATGCCTTAAAACTGCCGGTGCCATAGCCTGTATATCTTCCATTAATACAGAGTATCTGCCTTTTAGCAACGCGCGGGCTTTGGCAGTTAGTATTAACGCCTGGCCTGCACGCGGGCCTGCACCCCAGCGTACCCATTCTTTAATATAAGCAACGGTAGTAGTATCAGGGCGGGTAGCACGTATTATGTTGCTTACGTAGCGGGTTAAATCTTCATTTATGGTTACCTGCCTTACCAGTTCTTGCGCCTGGGTAATTTCTTCGGCGGTTATAACGGCTTTAACATCGGCCTTTTTTGAGCCTGTGGTGCGGTTCAATATGGCAAACTCTTCCTGCTCGGTTGGGTAGCCAATTTTTATCAACAACAAAAACCTGTCTAACTGGGCCTCAGGTAAAGGATAAGTTCCTGCCTGTTCAATAGGGTTTTGAGTAGCCAATATAAAAAATGGCTTATCCAGCGGATAAGTTTGCCCGCCATAGGTCACCTCAAATTCCTGCATCGCCTCTAAAAGGGCAGCCTGGGTTTTGGGTGGTGTGCGGTTAATTTCATCGGCCAAAATAATATTAGCGAACAATGGGCCCTTATTAAATTTAAAGAAACGCTTACCTGTGGCATGGTCTTCTTCCAGTATCTCGGTACCAACAATATCGGTCGGCATAAGATCTGGCGTAAACTGAATGCGCCTGAAAGCCAGGTGCAGTGCCTGCGACATGGTTTTTACGATGAGTGTTTTTGCCAAACCGGGTACCCCTTCTAGCAGGCAGTGGCCGCCGGCTAAAAATGCAACCAGCAATTCATCTAAAATATGATCCTGACCAACAATTACCTTTTGTATCTCGGTTTTTAACTGTGGTAATTTAGCAAGCAGTTCCTTAATGTTGTTTTCGGTAAGTTCCAATGCCGTATATGTTTTTAATGCTGATGAACAGTAATAAATATTATTATGAACATCACAAGATATATCCTTTTGACTAATTCTTGTATTTTTTTATCAAAAATCTAACAAAGTATCCAAAACTTTACAATTTGCGCAGTTATTATAATAATAAGGGAAAAATATTTGTCTTAATTTTAGGCTTTATAATTCAAATGGCATACGGCTCAAAATTTACTTTTACCAGATTAAGTTACCACAGCGGCGATTGGGACACCGATCAGCGTATGCCATCAAACCTGCTTAACTCTTTGGTGGAGTATACTACCATACCAATTGATCCGCATGAAAAAGTGATTCCGCTAAGTAGTGATGATATTTTTACTGCGCCTTTCCTTTATTTAAGCGGCCACAAGCTGGTACAGTTTGATGCTAAGGAGAAAGCAAACTTTAAAAAGTATGTACAAAATGGCGGCTTTGTTTTTGTTGACGACTGCAACCACGATATTGACGGGCTCTTTGCTAAATCATTCGAGGCACAAATGGCGGCCTTGTTTGGACCAACGGCCTTAAAGAAGATCCCCAATAATCATAAGATCTATCATTCCTTTTTTAAATTTGATAAAGGCCCTCCTACTACATCATTTGAATTAAATGGCTGGGGCGATGACCTGGTGCATGATTATTTAAAGGCCATTGAGGTAAACGGCCGTATTGCTGTTTTGTATAGCAGTAAGGATTATGGCTGCGAATGGGACTATGATTTTCGCAATAAACGCTTCCTGGCAGAGGACAATACTAAGTTTGGCGTAAACATTATTGTTTATGCCATGAACTCTTAAGCCATATTAGGGTATCTTTGCAATTACATTTATTTTTAATGACAGATAATTACTACATCCTGCAAGACGGAGAAAAAACAGGCCCCTTTACTTATAACGATCTGATAGATAAGGGACTGGATATTAATACCCGCATAGTATCAGATACAGGCAGCAGTTGGCAAAACGCATCGGATTTGCCTGAGTTTTATGATTACTTTGAAGCGAAAGGACACTACTTCCCTACCGAAGATAATTTGGCTACTTTTTGGTGGCGACTGGCAGCATACCTGTTAGACATGGTGGCTTTATACATTATATTGAGCCTTATAATGGTATTGATTGCTATGTTTTTTCCTACTGAACAAATCAAAACCTATTTGGAAAACTTTGATACAAAGTTGCCAATGAACCAATTGAAGCTGAATTTGATAGGCTTTTCGGTATCTGTAATATATAACACCCTGTTTGAAGCTACTCCTATGCGTGGCAGCATTGGTAAAAAACTTTGCAAAATGGCCGTGGTTGATGCCGATGGCAAAGGTTTGAGCTTAGGTAAAGCATTTATACGTAACCTATCTAAGTTTATCTCGGGTGCTGCGCTTTGCATAGGCTATTTAAATATTTTGTGGGACGAGCACAGGCAAGGCTGGCATGACCAAATTGCCCGTACATATGTGATTAGGCAGGAAGCGTAAGCTGCATAAAATACATGCTCTGCAGTATTATTATTTATTATAGCATATTACTATATTAGGCAAATAATAATACCCACCTTGAAAAGAAAAGATTTCCTCTACCTTACCGGCATGGGCATCAGTGCTTCCATGCTCAGCAGGATGACCGCTATGGGCACTCCTGTTATGCCCGGCACCGTTATGCGGGATGTTGATGTGGCCATTAAAAAACGCATGGCCGATGTTGCCCTGAACGCTGCACGCTCAAAAGGCGCAACTTATACCGATGCCCGACTTGGCCGCTATCTTAACCAGTTTGTGGTAACCCGCGATAGAAACATTGAAAACATTGTTGATACCGAATCATACGGTATGGGCATCCGCGTTATTGCCAATGGCTGCTGGGGCTTTGCCGCAACCGATAAGCTGGATAATGACAGTATAGCCCGTGCGGCCGAAACTGCCGTAGCCATAGCAAAAGAAAACTCACGCATACAAAGTGAACCTGTACAGCTGGCACCACAAAAAGGCTATGGCGAGGTTACATGGAAAACACCTATAGAAAAAAATGCTTTTGAGGTGCCGATGAAGGAAAAAACAGATTTGTTATTATCAGTTAATGATGCTGCTTTTAAAAACGGCGCTAACTATGTTAACTCGGTACTGTTTTTTGTGAATGAGCAAAAATATTTTGCCTCAACAGATGGTTCATATATAGACCAGGACATCCACCGTATATGGCCAATATTTGGCGTTACTAAGGTTGATGAGAAAACCGGCAAATTTGAAACCCGCAGCGCACTAAGTGCACCACGCGGTATGGGTTATGAATACCTGATACCACGCGAAAGCGACAAAATAAAAAGCCAAACAACCCTTTACCGCGACCGCTATGATATGCATGAAGATGCAGCTGCGGCAGCTTTGCAGGCAGCCCAAAAAATAAAAGCCAAAACTGTTGAACCTGGCAAGTACGATTTAGTGCTTGATCCAAGTCACCTTTGGTTAACTATACACGAATCGGTAGGTCACCCATCTGAGCTTGACCGTGTTTTAGGGTATGAAGCCAATTTTGCCGGTACCAGTTTCCTTACTTTAGATAAATGGAAATCGGGCAACTTTAAATTCGGCAGTGATAAAGTAAATATAATAGCCGATAAACTGCAACCGGGCTCATTGGGTGCTGTGGGTTATGATGATGAGGGTGTGGGCACCAAACAATGGGATATTATTAAGGATGGGATATTAGTTAATTACCAAACCATCCGTGATCAGGCACATATCATCGGTCTTAAAGAATCACAGGGCTGCTGCTATTCACAAAGCTGGCAGGATGTACAATTCCAACGTATGCCAAACATTTCGCTGCAACCGGGCAAAACGCCTTTAAATGTTGAGCAGATGATAAGCAAGGTGGAGAAAGGTATTTACATTATTGGCGATAGTTCTTTCTCTATAGATCAGCAACGGTACAACTTCCAGTTTAGCGGACAGCTTTATTATGAAATAAAGAACGGTAAAATAGTAGGCATGCTAAATGATGTTGCTTACCAGGCCAACACCCAGGAATTCTGGAACTCATGCGCCGCCGTTTGCGATAAAAGCGATTACCGTTTAGGCGGCTCGTTCTTTGACGGCAAGGGGCAGCCAATGCAAGCAAGCGCCGTATCTCATGGCTCATCAACCTCCCTGTTTAAAGGGGTTAACGTAATTAACACAGCAAGAAAAATTTAACCATATGGCTATTTTAACTGAAGATGAATGCAAAGCGATATTGAAAAAAGCGCTAAGTTATTCCAAAGCCGATGAGTGCGAAGTAAACATTAATGGAGGCGACTCGGCAAATATAAGATACGCTCGTAATTCGGTATCAACCAGCGGCTCTTTAAGCTCAACCACAATGGCCATATCATCTGCCTTTGGTAAAAAACTGGGCATTGTTACACTAAATGAATATACTGATGCAGCCATAGCAAGCGCTGTAAAACGCTCAGAGGATTTAGCCAAACTGGCTCCCGAAAACCCCGAATACATGCCCTTTTTAGGGCCGCAAACTTACACACCTGCGGCAAAAACCTTTGTACCTGCAACTGCTGCCATAACACCGGCACAGCGCACTACTATGGTTGAGCAAAGCTTAAACGTAGCTAAAGAGGCTAAGCTAACAGCGGCAGGATTCTTGCAGAACAGCGCAAACTTCTCTGCCATGATGAATTCGCATGGGTTGTTTGCTTACAATACCTCAACAGATATTAATTTCTCCATAACGCTGCGCACGGCAGATAGTCAGGGATCTGGCTATGCTACAAAAGATTATAATGATGTAACCAAACTGGATACGCTTGCATCAACTAAAATTGCCGCGCAAAAAGCAAGCGGATCATTAAGCGCCAGAGCTATTGAACCCGGTAAGTATACTGTAATATTAGAGCCGGCTGCCGGTATAGTATTACTTGAACAATTGTATGGCGGCCTTGATGCCCGCAGTGCCGACGAAGGCCGCAGCTTTTTGAGCAAACCGGGAGGTAAAAGCAAACTTGGCGAAAAGCTGGTAGATGAACGTATAAATATCTACACAGATCCATCACATCCTGATCTGCCTGCCAGCAGCTGGGGCGGTGACGGCCAGCCGCAGGAAAAAAGAACATGGATAGAAAAGGGGGTAATTAAAAACCTTACTTACTCGCGTTATTGGGCACAGAAAAAAGGTGTTAAGCCTGTACCCAACCCCGGCAATATAATTATGGAAGGTGGCAACCAAACATTAGAGGAGCTTATAAAAGGAACCGAAAAAGGCATATTGGTTACGCGTTTATGGTATATCCGTCCGGTTGATCCGCAAACTTTGCTGTTTACCGGTTTAACGCGCGATGGTACTTTTTATATTGAAAACGGAAAGATAAAGTTCCCGATAAAAAACTTGCGTTTTAATGAGAGTCCGGTAATTATGCTGAATAATTTGGATGCCTTAGGTAAGGTTGAACGTACGGTTAGTGGTGAAAGCGGCCAGAGTGCTTTGATACCACCAATGCGGATAAAAGAGTTTACGTTTACGTCTCTATCGGATGCAGTTTAATTAGGTTGGCAGTATGCAACTTTAACCACAGAGGTCACAAAGAGAAAACCACAAAGAACACAGAGATTTATTTTAATAGAAATATATTTTAAATGCTCCGTTAGGAGCAACCGCTTTGTAGCATAAATAAATAATAAGGATTTGCGTGCCATAGGTACGCTTCCCTTATATACAACAACCTAAATTAAGTACAAAGCCCTCCGCGATAATCGGGAGGGCTTTTTGTTTATGATAAGGTTCTGGGTAAATCTACAGTGCAAACTGTTAGAGGGTAAATGTTAATTTGGCCAGCATGAAACGGCCGGGTATAGTATAAGAGCTTGACGTAAATGTATTGGCTGACAGATAAAGAGCGCTGTAGGTTTGTGTATTAAATAAGTTTTGGGCGCTTATCTCAACATCGGCTTTTATTTTATTGAATTTATATCGGATGCTGGCATCAGCAAAAATATATTTCAAATCGTTTGCCTGCTGCTGATGCGTATAATAATGATCTGCCGACATACTGAAATACAGGTTATCTAACGGGTTATAGTTAACAGACCCTTGCTGCATTAACCGCTCAAACTTACTTTTTGAGGCTACTACAGACGACTTGCTTGTTGTTTGATCATAACTGGCTTTGTAACTAAAGTTAACCTGGCTGCTCACTTTGGTTTCGGCACCAAAATTTAAGGTTGTTGAAATGGTGCTGTATGGTAAAATAACATTATTGAGTATTTGATTAAGCTTTGTGGTTTGTAAAGCTATACCCCCGCTAAATGTTGTGCGCAAAGCAAATGCATACTTGCTGATGTTACCGTTAGCACTCCATGAATCTATATTATTATCATACGGCAATACAATACGCTGTTGTATGTTATTGGTTAAAATACTTGATGCTATATTATTTGCATCCTGATGCATATAAGTGGCATTCACACTAAAAAAGAACAGGGTAATGGCCTTGCGATAGTTAAAACCGAGGCTGGCTGTTTGTGTTTTGCGCTCTGTTAAATCGGCATTATTGGCGTACAGGCTGCGGTAGTTTTTTAAGGTATAACCATTGTACACATCTTGTATATTACCAATATCATTTCTGAAATTGTATCCAAGTGAAAAATAATTCTCAATGCCACTCTGATATTTTACACTTACCCGCGGGTTAAAATATAAACGATCAAGGCTTTTGTTAAGGCTATAATACGCATCATTATAGCTAATGTTAAGATAATTAACAGGCAGACTTATACTTGCTTTAATAATATCCCCCGGAATATCATAACCAGCCTCGGCATATAACTTTCTGCGCGTCCAATCAAGGTTGTTAACTGCACTATCTGATACCAAATTGGTTGAATTATTCAACTGCGTTATATTCAAATTTGACTTAAGCGTTTGCGATTGCAGGCTAAAACCGGCCTTATAGCTTTGCGTGAAATTATTACCCGGTATTTTGTAAGAAAGGTAGTTATTGGTGAACCAGGTTGGCACATCAACATTTTGAGTGAGCTGCTTATAAGCAATGCCATTATTAAAAATATCAGGGTTCAATCCCGGATCAATAACCAGGTTCTCCGGCTCGGTTGATCGGTTAAGGTAACTGTATAGCTCAATAATTTTATTGGTCTTAAACGTTTTCATATAATTGAACTCATTAGAGAGATCCATTATATTATCTTTAAAAACCTGGTTTACGGGCGTACCATTGGTTACCAATGCCGAGTAGCCTGTGTTTTTACTATAGTCGGCAATAAAATTATTGGTAAGGTAATATTTATCCTTGTTAATATTAAGCGCCAGTTGGCTGTGCATATAATCAGGACGGCGCTTGTTGTTTTGTACCTCGGCATAGCGTATGGTATCATTAGGTAAATAAAACTCACTTAGCTTGGTATACTTTTGTTTTTGAGTATCATGCAGGTAAGATATGTTTGCACGCAACTGCACATCCTTTTTTAAATTAACCAAATTATTTAAATTGATGATGCCCGCCTGATTAAACAGGTAGCGGTTGCGCGGCAGGTCGGGGTCGCCGGCTGTGCCTAAGGATAGTACGGTGCCCGGCTTATCATTATCCAACCTTGACAGGTAGCCGGAGTAATTATGAGATACAAGGTCGCTGGCTACATCATAGTTGGTATTGTTTACTTTTAGATAGTTAATGGCTTTATATTTATCCTTAAACATCATGGCATTTATATCAGCATAATACTTATCCGGCAAACCGGCGCCTAAAGTTTCCTGACCTACCAGCTGCATTTTAGCATCTTTTTTCATACTTAGGTTAATGGCCACATCCTCACTCACCACTTTATCCTTCAGCATTTTTATAGGCTGATGATTTTCCATTACCTGTACTTTATCAACCACACCATTAGGTATTGAACTGGTAGCAATGTTATATTTATCATCAAGCAGGTTATCGCCGCCTATATACAGGTTAGATATAGCCTTGCCATTATAACTGATCTTACCATCCTTGGCTACAGTTACGCCTGGTAGTTTCTTAATCACATCACCAATTACCCTATCCTGCGGGCTGCTAAAGTCTGATACCTTATAATCCAGAGTATCGCCATGCAAGCGCAATTTGGGTTTGTTATCTTTTATGGTAACTGTTTGTAGTTGATTAACACCCCTGTTCATTTTAAAGTTATAGGGCACAGTTAAACTGCTAACCGGTTTTATAGTTTTTTTATAACCAACGCAGCTTACCTCAACTTGTAAATTTGTCTTGTCGGCATCGGCAGGGATAGCTAATGTATAGGTGCCATTATCATTTGTTGTTGTGTACGATATAATAGTGCTTCCGCCACCTTTAAGGTTTACACCTGCATATGATATAGCCTTACCCAAGCTATCGGTAACAGTACCCTTAATGCTTTGAGCAATGCCCGCAGCAGAGCATAGCATACATAAAATGAATACTACACACAGTTTATGTAGCCTTATCATTTTTTCTCAGGCAACTCTAAAGGGTTGTTGATAACAGCAGCAGGACCACCACTTAAATTTATAACAGTACGTTGCTGACCGCCACCACCACCCGCTGGTGCTCTCATGGCCATATTGCCACCTCCCATTGCTGCCATAAAAGCCTGAGGGTCTTTTTTCATAGCAGCTTGCAGCCTGGTAAATTCTTTCTCTGTAGTTTTTACTGCATTGGTTGGTATGGCTATTAAATTAGGATCCTCATTACTATCTTCCATACCGCCAAACTTAATAACTGTAGTTCCTGGTGATGGCGGTGCTGCTGCAACTGTTGCCGGTTTCTCTGATGGAACTACTTGTTCCATCCCGTCAAATTTAAATTCTACTTCTTTATTGGTATCATAAGCCTCAACAATAAGCCCCGGCAAACCGCCTAATTTCCACGGGCCTGTATGAAATGGCAGATCGGGGCAAAACCAGGCGGTATAATCGCGCCCTTTAAAATGGCCTGTTGCTTTTTGGCAATGCAAGGTGCCAAAGCTGGCTGTATCTGCGCTTATTTTCCAGCTTATTACCGGTATGGGCTCTTCAATAAGGTAAGGTGTTATTAAGGTTTCTTTACGCATAAATTTATTTTGTGCCGGAAACTGGTAATATTCTGTCCTTGTTGTCGGTTTTCCACCTGTTATCTTAAAATTCATATTGCCATTGCCTTTTTGCTCTGCCATTTGCTGTTCCAGTTGCTTTTTCATCATTGCCTCCTGCAGCTTTTTATCGTAGCTTTTATAAGCACTTGATGTTTCACCAAGAAACAACACCATATTTTCCGTATAAGGCTTGTCTTTAAAAGTGGTATCGCGTATGTGCGAAAACTTGTAATGCACAATGGCTTTTGCCATTTCGGGCTTTTGCGCATTGGCTACCAATGCCGTAACACAAAGGCAAAAGGTAAGAGTAAATAGTTTTTTCATTTATTGTGATTTTTAAATTAGGGCTATGGTTTAATTACATCACAAATATAACTAACTGATTAGTTTCTCTACGATAACTTCGTAGTATTTAACACTTTTTAACAAAGAGGTTGAGAATTATTGGAAAGGTTGTAAGAGTTGGAGAGGTTATAAGTGACTATTCCACCTTTAATCACCCAAAGTTTTAATTATTTAACCTATCCTTTATCACCAGCGTATCGGCTATCATATCATGCAGGCATTGTTGTTTTTTGTTAAAAAAACACATGAGGTAACCAGCACATAAAGTTACAGTTGATAGTATTTTAGCGAGGTTTCTGGTAATGGCTTTTGAAGTATTTATGCGGGCACCTTCCAAATCGGTTACCCTTATGTTTAAGAGTTGCTTACCATAGGTTGCCTGTTTATCTGAACTTTCCATTACAACATGGTAAATCATTTTTGCAATGGGGATGAGTATCGCAATAACTATGGATATAATTATCTGCAGCATTTTATCAGTTACTACTATCACGGCCCCAATTCCCAGGAAAACAAATCCACCGGAAACAATGAGCCAATCAATTACTGAAGCAATTGCCCGCTGATCAAAACTGCCAAAATACTGTAATGGTAAGGGTTGTTTGGTAAAACCGAAGAGCTGCCTTAACTCGGCAATTTCATGGGCTTCTTTATAGTCGTCCATTGCTTCGGTCTTTACAAAGTCGCTGGGTTTAATTTTGCGGGACTTTAACTCTTCAATACTAAAGGGGCCGGCGGGTTTGCCGTTAACCACTAAAATGTATTTATTGTTACCCAAAGATGAAGGATTATTAAAGCCGGAGGATTGCATGGTCATCAAATTTAAGGATTAATGCATACAAACCTCCGGCTTTTTAAAAGCTATTAATAACGGGTAACTTTAAAGTTAGACACGCCACCTTTCATGTGGATATACATTTTATTTTTCGCAGCGTCAAAACCTGCTGTTTGATAGGTATTATCACCATTGTTATTAAAGCCACTAAAATCTGTTGATGACAGGCCAGAACTGGATTCGATACGGCATGCTGCATTTTGAGGTACTTTAATATCTACTTCAGATACACCTGTTGAAACCTCAACATTTGTAGTTGCCAAAGGCTGGCCTAATTTAACATTAAATGATGCAGCACCTCCGCTTAGTTTAAGTTTTTTAACTTTGAATTTACTCATATCAAAATCCAGTTTAGTAGCTCCTGCTTCAACATTCACTTCCCACTCCGGATTAACATTTAATTTAATATCAGCAGAGCTTGATTTTTCGCTGTCCCAATCAAAGTGATTACCATTTTTCTTTTTCATGTGCAGGCCAAGTACAGGTACATTTCCTTCCATACTGTGAGTAAACTCAAACTTATTATAAAACTCTTTGGTAACCGCGTTAAACAATTCGCTGGTAGAATCTTTTAAAGTGTAAACCGTACCACCACCGCTAATATTAAGTATTGCTGATGTAGCTGTTGCATTGTAAGGCTCGCTGTACGTGCTGCTTCCTTCAACACGCACAATATCTTTTGAGTCGGTATTATCATCGCCACTGTCATTGTCGTCATTATTATCATAATTATCCCTGTGGTTATGATGCCAGCCATAGCGAGGGAAAAAGAAATTATTTTCAACATGTGCAAAAATTAGCAGGCCAAAACCTGCTACTACCACCGCTATTTTAAGTATGGTTGCCCATACCGATTTGTTGTTGGCGAAAACCAGGTTAACACCACCCATAATTAAAAATATAGGCCATAAACGTATCAGGTTACCCCAATGAAAATCAATTACATCGTAATTGTTTAACAGGAATATGGCGCCTATTGCAACCAGGATAACACCCGGCATTATTTTTTCACTTCTCATTTTCGTATGTATTTAATTGTAATGATTTGATTATGCAATAAAGTGCATAATAATTTCATTACTATATAGTTGGTGAATTAGTTTGATCATCCTTTTTATCAGCACCGGTACTTTCATCTGTAGCATCAGTATTTACTTCGCTATCGGTTTTGGTCGATGTATTTTGCCAATCGTGTTTTTCCCAGTCTTGTTTCTTTTGCCCTGTAAATATCAGCATTGCGCCTATAGCTACTAATACTAACGGCCATGTTTTTTCAAAATCAAAATCGGGGAAAATATTAAACTCATCCAGTAAAAATACACCACCTAAAACAATAAGCACCACACCAAATATTAAACCGGCATTTGATTTTTTTGCAGGGGCAGGCATAAATGGCTGGTTTGCAGTTGGCGGCGGTACTGAGTAATCAACTTTAGGACTGTCGTATCCGGGGTTAAAGTTGGTATAATCAACACCCGGATTTATATTAGGGTTAGGGTTATAAAAATCATACTTTCTTTTTGGCAATACAATCCATAAAACAACATAAGGTAAAAAGCCTACACCTTTTAATATAAGGCTTAATACAAATATGGCACGTATTATTGATACATCAACGCCAAAATAATCTGCCAGGCCTGCACAAACACCACCTATTACCTTGCGGTGTTCATCACGATAAAGTTTCTTTTCCATTTTATTTAGTTTTTAGTGTTAGGGTTTATAATTGGCCCCTGCAGGTTTTATGATCATTTCATCAACATTGGCTCCGGTGCTCATATTGTAAATATTTATGATTGCCGATGCTATATCTTCAGGCATTACCATCTTGGTTTTATCAACCTCCTGGCCACGCCATGAATCTGTTAATGTTGACCCCGGAATTATTGCTGTTACTTTAACACCATGTTCCTGCATTTCGAGCCGCATTACCTTATTAAGACCTAACAGGGCATACTTTGTTACACTGTACACTCCTGCCTCAGCTATGGGGTTTAGGGCCGCAACTGAGCATATATTGAATATATGCCCTTCACCGACAGAAACCATACTTTTACCGAAGAAACGGTATAGTTCATAGGCTGGCATAAGGTTGGTATCTATCTGCTTTTGGAAAGAATCTTCGCTGTCATTAAGTATAGTTGAGTACTTGTACATACCCACATTATTTACAATAATACCGACGAAACCCAGCTTTTTCTCGGTGAATGAAGCAAAATTTATCAACTCATTACGCTTACTGGCGTCGGCAACTATAGCTGCAACGGTAATTTGAGGGTTAATTCCTTCCAGTTCGGCTTTAAAATCTGACAATTCTTTTTCGTTACGAGAACAAATTGCCACATTTATTCCTTGTTTAGCAAAAGCGATGGCAACAGCACGGCCAATGCCTTTAGTTGCTCCGGTAATTAAAGCGTTTATCATTTTTGATCTTTTTTATACTAAAATAAACAAGAGTGCCTGTTTTTACGTAAATAGACATGAATATTTCATTTGATAAATATATTCCAATTAATTAACTCAATCATATCAACCGGTATAGCTTAAATTAAAAAACGTATTTTTAACCGATTTTTATTATCACAAATGTTTCAAAGTTTAGGAAAATATATACTCTTACTGCAATTAAGTTTTAAAAAGCCGGAAAAGTTCAGTGTGTACTGGAGAGAGGTGATGCTGGAAATGGTATCGGTGGGTATAGGTTCGCTTGGCATTATCAGTATCATATCTGTTTTTATTGGCGCGGCAACTACTATACAGGTAGCATTTCAGCTATCCAGCCCGCTGGTACCACGCAGTATTGCCGGCAGTATAGCACGCGACTCGAACATTCTGGAATTTAGCCCTACTATTTCATCACTGGTACTTGCAGGCCGCGTGGGCTCAAGCTTTGCATCACAAATAGGTACCATGAGGGTTACCGAGCAGATTGATGCTCTTGAAATTATGGGGGTGAATGCGCCGGGCTATTTGATATCTCCAAAAATAATTGCCGGTGTTACAATGGTACCAATGCTGGTTATCATATCAATAATGCTGGGTATTACAGGCGGTTACATTGCATGTATTGTAACCGGTGATATTACACCTGCAGATTACATTATGGGTGTAAATGATGGCTTTGATGGCCTTACTGTACGGGTGGCATTGGTTAAAGCTTTTGTTTTTGGTTTTATCATCGCTTCTATATGTTCTTACCAGGGCTTTTATACATCAGGCGGTGCACTTGAAGTTGGCCAGTCGGCAACAGCAGGGGTGGTTTATAGCTGCGTATGGATCTTATTTGCTGACCTTATGATCACAAGTATAATGCTATGATCGAAGTTAAAGATATTTATAAAACATTTGGGGATAATGAAGTGCTTAAGGGCATCAGCGCTACTTTCCAAACCGGGAAAAACAATCTCATAATAGGTGGTTCCGGCTCTGGTAAAACCACTTTACTTAAATGTATTGTAGGCCTGCATGAACCAACCAAAGGACAGGTATTTTTTGAAGATGAAAATTTTACCGAAATGGACTTTACCGAACGTGTGCCTATCCGTACACAAATAGGTATGCTATTTCAAAACTCCGCGTTGTTTGACTCCATGACTGTTGAAGAAAACATAATGTTTCCGCTTAACCTGTTCACCAGGCAATCAAAACAAGAAAAGCTGGAACGTGCTAATTTTTGCCTGGAAAGGGTTAACCTAAAAGGCAAGAATAAGCTTTACCCGGCAGAACTATCAGGCGGCATGAAAAAACGTGTGGGTATTGCCCGTGCCATATCTATGCAGCCAAAATATTTATTTGTGGATGAGCCCAACTCGGGCCTCGACCCAAAAACTTCTATCCTGATAGATGAACTGATTAATGAGCTAACCACAGAGTATGAAATGACAACTGTTGTGGTTACCCATGATATGAATTCGGTGATGGGTATTGGCGATCATATTATTTTTTTACACCAGGGCCAAAAATGGTGGGAGGGTCCCCACAAGGAGATTGCCCATACTGATAATAAAGAACTTAACGATTTTGTATTTGCCAGTAAATTTATGCAGGCAGCAAAGTCTAAATTGTAATCTGTGGCATGTGGTCAGGTTTGTGTGCTGTGTAATTGTTACCTTTGCGCCGTTTAACTCTGGCCACAGGCAACACACAACAGAAACCACATTAAAAAAATGATCCAACTTCTTACCCCAACCTACTGGAAAGATTACGAGCTGATTGATTGCGGCGACTTTGAAAAACTGGAACGGTTTGGCAATATTATACTTATTCGCCCTGAGCCACAGGCCGTGTGGAGCAAAGCGTTAACCGAAGCAGAATGGCAAAAACTGCATCATATAAAATTTAAGGGCCGATCTGCAACCGCTGGCGACTGGGTAAAAAAAGATCCTAAAACGCCCGACCGCTGGCACGTTGAATACAAGAATAATGATGTTGCTATAAAGTTCCGTTTAGGTTTAACCTCATTTAAGCACCTGGGTATTTTTCCGGAGCAGGCTGTTAACTGGGATTATATTTCTGATAATATTAAAAAGTTTAAAACCCCTGCACCAAAAGTTCTTAACCTGTTTGCCTACACTGGTGGGGCATCATTAATTGCCCGTGCAGCAGGTGCAGATACTACTCACGTAGACTCTATTAAACAAGTGGTTACCTGGGCGAATGAAAACCAGGACCTATCTGGTTTAAAAGATATCCGTTGGATGGTAGAAGATGCTTTAAAATTTGTTAAACGCGAGGTAAAACGTGGCAAAGTTTATAACGGTATCATACTTGATCCGCCTGCTTATGGTAATGGCCCCAATGGCGAAAAGTGGAAACTGGAAGATAACATTAATGAAATGATGAACGATGTTATGCAACTACTTGATCCGGAAGAACATTTCCTGATCTTAAACACCTATTCACTTGGCTTTTCGTCAGTAATTATCGAGAATTTAATTAAGCAGGCATATCCTAAGGTGCAAAATCTGGAAATAGGCGAATTATATTTACAGGCAACCGCCGGGCCTAAGTTGCCGTTAGGTGTATTTGGCAAGTTTTACAAAAATAAAGCTTGATAACCTTTATCAATTTATATCTTTACAAGAATTATATTTATTTAAATGTTAAATAGCAGCAAAAAACATAACTGCACAGTAATAAAACGTCACCCCATTTATGAAATTTAAAAGCATAATTTTTTCTGCCCTGTTTGCACTTTGCATGGTAGTACTTTTCTCAAGCTGCAATCAAAGCGACGGCAAAAAGGCACCAGATAAAAAATCGGACACTACAGCCAAAAAATCCGAAGAAGAGCAGCCCGATACTTTAAGTGTGGCTAAATCAAGCTATCCACCTATTGATAAAGCTCTATATGATTCTTTAATAAAATTCAATGCTCATGGTGATACTTCTGGCAGGTGGCCGGTTAAAAACACGCCTTATCCTTTAGGTGGCGCTATTTTGCCATATAAACGTGTGGTTGCTTTTTATGGCAACCTGTATTCAAAAAGAATGGGCATTTTGGGCGAGATTCCACCTAATGAAATGCTGGCTAAACTAAAAGGCGAAGTAAAAGCATGGACCAAGGCCGACCCAAAAACACCTGTTCAACCTGCTTTGCATTATATTGCAGTAGTTGCGCAAGGCGATGGTGGTAAAGATGGCAAATTCCGTTACCGTATGCCGTTCAAACAAATTGACAGCGTATTAGTACTTGCCAAAAAAGCGCATGCAATTGTGTTTTTAGATGTGCAGGTTGCGTTAAGCAACATACAGGCAGAATTACCTTTATTTGAAAAATATCTGGCCATGCCACAAGTTCATTTTGGTATGGACCCTGAGTTTTCTATGAAAGATGGCAGCAAGCCTGGCAAAAAGATTGGTACTTATGATGCAAACGATATTAATTATGTATCCAATTACTTAGCCGGAATAGTTAAAAAGCATGGCTTGCCGCCAAAAATTTTAATAGTTCACCGCTTTACTAAAAAGATGGTAACCAATTATAAAAACATTAAGCTACATCCTGAAGTGCAGCTGGTAATGGATATGGATGGATGGGGCGAACCTGATTTAAAAACCGGTACCTACCGCTACTTTATTAATCAAGAGCCGGTTCAGTTTACAGGTTTTAAATTATTCTACAAAAACGACATTAAAAAAGCGCCTCACCATATGCTTACACCAGAGGAAGTTTTGTCAAGATACAAACCATACCCTATTTACATTCAGTACCAATAATTAATTGGGTAGAAAAATATTAGCCTTAAGCTGTTTCAGCTTAGGGCTTTTTTAATTTTAACTTTTAAATTTCCGATTTAATGATACGCTGGGGAATTATTGGCTGCGGGCGCATTGCACACCGCTTTATGCAGGGATTACCGGAAGTGCCGGGTGCGGAGTTGGCGGCCTCATGGTCACGCAGGGCAGAGACGGTAGATGTTTTTGTTAATCAGTATGGTGGCAAAGCCTGCAGAAGTGTTGAAGACTTGCTGGCAAGTGATATTGATGCGGTTTATATTGCCACCCTGCCTGACAGCCATGCGCAATACGCTATACAAGCTTTAAAAGCAGGCAAACATGTGCTGTGTGAAAAACCAGCTACAATTAATCTGAGCCAGTTAGAAGAAGTTTTACAGGTGGCTAAATCAACCGGATTGTTATTTATGGAGGGAATGAAGCCACCCTTTTACCCGCTTTATACCAAACTAAAAGAATATTTACTGCAAGATCCTATAGGGCAGGTTGGCTATGTAAGGGCCGGGTCATCAGTGGCTGATATTAGCAAGGACCATCCTAATTTTAGCTATGAGCTTGCGGGTGGCAGCCTCATGCAAATTGGCATCTACGAAGCCTTTTTAGCCATAGACTGGCTGGGCTCCCTGTTGAATATACAAGCCATGGGCCATTTTGGCGAAACCGGTATAGATATGTTTGCTATATTTCAAACCCAACATACCGGTGGTTACTCGCAGGTATACACCGGTTTTGATTTGCATGGCAAGGGCGATGCACTTATTGCGGGTACGCTGGGCTATATCACTATTCATAAAAACTGGTGGAACCCGGCTAAGGCCACTATTGATTATCTTGACGGAAGATCTGTTGAACTGAATGAACCCTTTATTGCCGGCGGCTTAAATTACGAAACAGCCCACTTTTGTGACCTGATAAGAGCCGGTGCTATTGAAAGCCCAATCATTACCCATGAAATGTCAAAGCAAATGATAGCCATGATAGATGAGGCGCGCAGACAGGTGGGTTTGAAGTTTATTGGGGAGTAGTTGTTGAATGGTAAAAACCAATTATATGTCATTGCGAGCGTAGCGTGGCAATCTCGTAGGACGTTAGGCGGTTATGCATTGGCTACGAGATTGCCACGTCGCCCCATTTCACTATCCTGGGCTGCTCCTCGCAAAGACATGGTTAAATGACATGCTGTTTAAAAGAGCGCCAAACACAAAAGCCCTGCTCAAATGAACAAGGCTTTTGTGTTTATGATATAATGCTTATTAATTTATTCCTCTGAATAATCTGCTCCAGCGAATTTTATTGAAAAATGAGGCATTATCATCCCAGCTCATCCAAATGAAAAGGGCTTTACCTACAATGTGGTCTTCGGGTACAAAACCCCAGTATCTTGAATCGGCAGAGTCATGGCGGTTATCACCCATCATCCAATAGTAATTCATTTTAAAGGTGTAGCTGTCGGCTTTTTTGCCATTTATCATTATATCTTTCCCAACTATCTGCACTTTATTGTTCTCATAAACTTCAATGGCACGGCCATATAATGGCATAGTTAAACTATCCAGTTTTATTGTCCAGCCTTTTTTAGGAATAATGATAGGGCCATAATTATCTACGTTCCAGTTAAAGGCACCATTTTGCGGACTTAAGGCATACTTAGGATAAGCAGCCGGGAAAACCGCGTTAAACGGATCGGCTAAACCTCTTGGCTTAATATTGGGTGTAACGGACTTAACATTTGAGAAGCTTTTCAGTTTGGCAGCAGCATCTTTAGTCATCGTTGGGAAAGGAATGTTCTCGTAGTTAGATACATTTAAATCCTCTAATATCTGCGGGTTCATTTCCATACCGTTGGTAGTAATAGTGTAATCTGTTTGCTCTCCGGGAGGATTTGGCGCAGCTTTACCATTCACATAAACCTGTGCATCAACAAGGCTTACAGTATCGCCGGGGGTACCCTGGCAGCGCTTAATATAGTTTTCGCGTTTATCAACCGGGCGATAATAAGGCGAATCGGCTTCCATTGGATAGTTAAATACTACTACGTCACCTTTTTTAACATCACTTAAACCGGGTAAACGATAATATGGTAATTTTACTCCATCCCAATAAGCTTTTGTACCTAATATAGGCATGGTATGGTGTGCAAATGGGAACGCAATTGGCGTCATTGGCGTGCGGGCACCATAGTTAACCTTGCTTACAAATAAAAAATCGCCCACCAGTAATGATCTTTCCATTGATGGTGTAGGGATGGTGTAAGCCTCAATAAACAAAGTGCGTATAAGTGTAGCAGCAATTACCGCGAAGATTATAGCATCGGCCCATTCGCGGGTTGGGCTTTTTTTCTTCTTTTTTGTGTCTTTACTTTTATTCCAGAATTTCCAGTTCATTTTTTAATTATTGGTGGGTAGTAATTAATTACTATTTGTTAAAATCAAACATATCCTCTACCGAGAAAAAACCTTTTTTATCCTGTAGCCATTCCGCAGCAAGCACTGCCCCTAAGGCAAATCCATTACGATTATGTGCAGTGTGTTTAAACTCAATAGTATCTACTTCAGAATCATATATAACGGTATGGGTGCCCGGCACGCTGTCAATCCTATGCGATTCTATCAACAACTGATCACTGGCTACATTAGCATCTTCGGCGGTGTTATCACCTGTTAAAATATTTACCCAGCCTGCTTTACTGGTCAGGTTGTTAATTATACCTTCGGCAATGGTAATAGCAGTTCCGCTTGGCGAATCAAGCTTTTGAGTATGATGAATTTCTTCTACCTGTACATCATAGTATGGGTAGTCGTTCATCAGTTTTGCTAAAATTTTATTTACGTGGAAGAAGATGTTTACGCCAACACTAAAGTTGGTGCCATATAAGAGGGAATTTTTACCATACTCGCATTGTTCTTTTATCTGAGCCATTTCGTGGTGCCAGCCTGTTGTACCAACAACAACAGGTATACCCGCTTTAAAACAAGTTTCGATATTACCTAATACGGTTGATGGTGTACTGAATTCAATTGCGACATCGGCCTGTTGTAAATTCTCTGCAGTAAGATCATGCGGATTACTACTCCCTATTTTTAATACAATTTCGTGTTTACGGTCAAGGGCAATTTTCTCAATTATCTTCCCCATCTTACCGTAACCTAATAATGCGATTTTCATTGTTTAATATTGATTGGTGTTAAAAGCAATGCAAATTATTATTTAAGCGTAAAGGTAATTTTTATACCCGGAATATAAGCATTGCTAACATTTGCCATTGCATACGCTGGCTGATTGATAAGGCTTGGGGCAACTTTCATAGAAAGGTCGTTATCAACTGTAAAAGAACTCAAAAATTTTGCATCAATATAAGCATCAATAGCCTGGATACCCCATAAACCCAAAACACCTAAAATACTCAGGTCGCGGTTACGTTGATAGGCATATGAGGCATTAGAAAAAAAATCTAATGACTGTGTACTATATAAATCATATTGGGTTTTATATTTTATGTAAGACGCGTACTCAGGATCGCCCTGTACAGGCAGCCTTCCCAAACTTTTAATGCGGGCCAGTGCCAAAAACTCTTTAAAATACCTTTGATTAAAGATTATAGCTGATGCTAAAAGGCCAAGCCCACCATAAATAATCGGTACTTTCCAGTATTTACGATTGTAAATCTGGCCTAAGCCCGGTATAATTAACGAGCGTTTTACTGCCACACTGGGAATGTGTGTACTATCCGGGTGGTAAACTTTTTCTTTTTTAAGCTTTGGTGTAAACCGGCGGGCAACAGTATCTACCTGTTTTGGAGCTGCAATAATGGTATCTGCTTTTTTTCTTACAAGTGTATCCGGGTCTTGAGCCATTGCAAAAAATCCAATACTTAAAAAAAACGCAGTACCCAAAATTTGTTTAAACATAGCTACCAATCCAGCATTTCAAGTATACGGCCCAGATCATCTTCTGATAGAAACGGAATTTCTATTGATCCATTGCCCTGACTGTTAACTTTAAGCTTAACACGTGTGCTGAATTTTGAGGCAAGGTCATCCTGTATTTTTTGCATCTGAAAAGCAAGTGCTTCTGGTTGTTTTCCTTCTTTTTTTACAGGAGCCTGCTGTATATCTCTCACCATCTCCTCTACCTTACGTACCGACAGGCCATTTTTTATAACCTGCTGATGGATGTAAAGCTGCACTGCAGGGTCTTCAATAGCTAATAATGCTTTTGCGTGGCCCATGCTTATTTGATTATCACGTAGTGACGCCTGTATAGTTGGCGGTAATTTTAACAGCCTTAAGTAATTGGTAACTGTTGATCGGTTCTTGCTTACACGATCACCCAATTCTTCCTGCTTTAAGCTGCACTCGTCTATCATGCGCTGAAAACTTAGGGCAACCTCAATGGCATTCAGGTTTTCGCGCTGAATGTTTTCAATAAGCGCCATCTCCAGCATCTGCTGATCATTAGCACTGCGCACATAGGCCGGGATTTGTGTAAAGCCCGCCAATTTTGATGCACGCAACCTGCGCTCGCCTGATATTAGCTGGTAGCTATGCGCATTAACGCGCCTAACCGTAATAGGCTGTATTAATCCCTGCAGTTTAATGGATGCTGTAAGGTCTGCCAGTGCCTGCTCATCAAACTCGGTACGGGGCTGAAAAGGATTAACCTCAATCTCGCTTATCTTAATCTCATTTACAGAGCCTAAGCTATTTACCTCAGATACATTACGGTTAGCATTATTACTGTAATTATTTTTATTAGGAAGTACGTTTTCAGAATCATTTAACAGGGCACTTAACCCTTTCCCAAGCGCGTTTCTCTTTTCTGTACTCATAATTTGTTAAGCTGTTACTGTAGTTGCCAGTTCTTCATCCCTTACCAAGCCATTTTTGCGAAGAATTTCACGGGCCAGGTTTAAATAATTAACGGCACCTTTACAGTTTGCATCGTGCATAATAACTGATAAACCAAAACTTGGCGCTTCGCTTAAACGCGTATTTCGCTGTATAATGGTGTCAAACACCATATCTTCAAAATGTGTTTTTACTTCATCAACCACCTGGTTTGAAAGGCGTAAACGAACATCATACATGGTTAATAATATACCTTCAATCTCTAACTGTGTATTTAACCTTGACTGTACTATTTTAATTGTATTTAAAAGTTTGCCCAAACCTTCTAACGCAAAATATTCACATTGTACCGGAATGATAACCGAGTCTGCCGCGGTAAGGGCGTTAATTGTTATTAAACCCAATGATGGTGAGCAATCAATAATAATAAAATCATACTCATTCCTGATGCTTTCCAAAACCGCTTTCATTTTATACTCGCGGTTAGTTAAGTTAATCATTTCTATTTCGGCACCAACCAAATCTATGTGTGCAGGCAATAAATCCAGATTAGGGGTATCGGTTTTTTGAATAGCATCATGCGGATCTATATCATTAATAATGCATTCATATATACTGTTTTTGATATTGCGTGGATCAAACCCTATACCAGAGGTTGAGTTAGCCTGCGGATCAGCATCTACCAGTAAAGTTCTATATTCAAGCACTGCTAAACTTGCAGCAAGATTTATTGATGATGTAGTTTTTCCGACGCCACCTTTTTGATTGGCTAAAGCAATAATTTTATTCATTCTATATCTTCAAAAAATTTTATAATTGCAAAATTATAACAACAAAAAACAAAAACAGAAATTTCTATGTTTGTAATGTTTTTTATCCGCCGCTAAAGATACGGATTTAAATAATCAGAAATCCACAGGTTAGGCCAACTTACAAACATTGTGGAGGAATATTGTGAATTATTGAGTTAGTGAATTAGTGATTTCAAACGCTCATGAAACTTTTAATTAAGCAAATCACTAATTCAGTTATTCACTAATTTAAAAAAATGGTTACCATTATAGCATCTACCAACAGACCCGGCAGCTCAACCTTAAAACTTGCCCAATATTATCAAAAAAGATTAGCACATAAAGGCCTGGAAACCAATTTACTATCACTTACCGAATTACCTGATAATCTTATTAAAACTGATTTATACGGTAAACGCAGCCAAGAGTTTGAAAAAATACAACAACTGATAACCAATACCCACAAGTTTTTATTTGTAATACCCGAGTATAATGGCAGTTTCCCCGGCGTATTAAAGGTTTTTATAGATGCATGCAGCTTTCCCGAAAGCTTTTATGAAAAGAAAGCCGCGTTGGTTGGCCTGTCATCGGGCAAGTATGGTAATATTCGCGGCATTGACCACTTTACAGGCGTATGCCACTACATTCATTTAAACGTAATGCCGTTGAAAATTCATATTTCTTCCATCAAAACAGAGTTTGATGAGAGCGGCGATATTATTCCTGAAGATACCCTGCGTTTTACTGAGGAGCAGATGGACAAGTTTATAAAATTTTAGAATTCACCTACCTCATCATCATCACCCAGCCTGATCTTATTGTTGTATTGTTTTTTAAATCGATAGTATAATAATAAACACCAGCGGGCAGGGTTTGCCCCTGGTAATTACCGCTCCATGCCTTTGCATATCCTATGCTCCGGTATACCTGGCGGCCGTCACGGGTAAAAATGGTGAGCACGCATTCCGGATAGGTTATTAGCTGATCGATATTCCAAAGATCATTCACCCCATCGTTATTGGGCGAAAACGTATTAGGGATAGTTATCTTTTTATAAACCCTTACAAACACCTCATCGGTTGCTATACCGCAATTACCTTGCGATTGGACATGCAGCGTATAAGTAATGTCATTTGCAGGGGTAACGTTTGGCGTTAAGGATAACGGGTTGTCCAAATTATCTGCCGATGTCCAGTAATAAGTTACATTATCCCCTGCTGCTGTGCCGTTAAGCTTTACCGTTTCGCCTTCATTCATTATTATATCCGCTCCTGCATTAGCCACAGGTATTTTAAGCACATTAACTGTAACCGATTTACTTTCATCAAAACAGCCGCCATTATCTACCCTTACGTGGTACGTGGTGGTTACCAGCGGGCGGGCTATTGGGTTTGCAATATCATCATGGTTAAGCCCCTCAGATGGTGTCCATTTATAATATATGCCACCGCTTGCAACCAATTGCGTTGTACTGCCCTCACAAATGGTAACATCATTGCTTATGGTAGGGTTTACCTTTGGCAAAACACTCACCGTTGTTGATGAGGTAGAAACACAACCTTTTATAGTAACCGTAACAGTGTAAACCCCGTCTTTAGAATTATCTGCAGCATAACTCACCACCGGCGATTGTTCGTTAGAGGTAAATCCATTTGGACCCGCCCAATGGTAATCAGATCCACCCGTTGCTGTTAATCGTAGTTCCTGTTTTTCGCATACTATTGTTTTAGCAGCAACAACTACAACTGGTAAGGCATTCACATTTACTGTTAGCGGCTCTGAATAAATGCGGCAGGTTATTGCCAAAGCCGAGCCATTTAAAATGCCCATGCGATATTGATTTTTATTTACCACAGCATTGGTAAAAGAAATATTAAGCGTTGTAGTTGTTTCCCCATTTATATCTAACCAGCCTTTACCATCATTTTTATTTACCTGCCATTGATAGTAAGGATCTGCATAGCCTGCTTGCGAAGCTTTTAAAGTATACGTGCCGCTTTCTCCCTCGCACAGGTCGCGTTCGGCAGTTGATGTAACACCTCCAAAACCTGCCAATATTGTTGGCCCATACGGCCTAAATGTAATATCATCCAGTATCAGGTCATTACCTAAACCGCCGGGGGCATTATTTATCATCTTAACAACAATATCCGCTCCATTAGATGGCGTTGTGAATGATGTACCATATTTAACAAAATCGGTAATGTCGCCCTGAGGGATATCGCCCGTATTGTATGGTTTATTAAGCACTACCCCATCCGCTGTCTCTATTGAGAAGGTAATATTTGGCCGTATAAAGTTGGCTGTAATGGGACTATCTCTCATCACGTTCATGATCCAGGCCGAAAACTCATATGTTGTGTTTGGACACAATAGATTACCGCTTGCTTTTTGCACATAAAATATTCCAGGCTCATAGGAAGAATTGACGATCATCATGTAACCATTCTTATCGCCCGTATGGTCATGCGGTACAACCTGCCAGGTACCACCAAAGCAAGTGCCTAAACTACTTGCAATAGTGTAAAGGCCATCTTGAGGGCACGTTTCGGCTGTATATTTAAAATTTGTAACTGTAACAGGTAAAGCCGGCCCGGTGCCGTAGGTAGCACCTGCACCAAAAGTTTCATTAATAACAGGATCGCCCAGGCTACCTCCGGGTAACTGGGCAAAAGCCTGTAAGCCAATTATCAAAAATATTGTTATTAAAACCGCTTTTTTTTTTGATGGCTGCATTTTGGTGACTGCGTACAACAGTTAACTCAAAAATATACTTTTAAACATATAATATTTTGCTATTATCATCAATACAATAATTCCCTTGGCTAATATTGTCAAATAATTGCAATGTAAATTTTTAACAGGGTAACCCAATACAATGTAAAGAGCTATTTTTGTTAGTTTCACATACTTTATGATAAAACACAGTCTTAACTTAATATTTTGTGTTGTAATTGCCGGCCAAACGTTTGCCCAAAACAAGCCTGTAAAAACAAACCCTGATACCGCACGCCAGCTTAATACGGTTACGGTTAAAGCATATTTATCTGAACAGCCCGTATTTAATGTGCCTGCATCTGTAAGTGTACTGGGTTCGGCAAGGTTAAAAGTGCAGCCAGATAATTCATTTGTTACTGCGTTAAATACCGTTCCGGGTGTTAGGGCAGAGGAGCGTTCGCCGGGCAGTTACCGTTTATCTATAAGAGGCAGTTTGCTGCGTTCGCCATTTGGAGTAAGAGATGTAAAGATTTATTTTGATGAGATACCACTTACTGATGCAGGGGGTAATACTTATTTGAACACCATTGATATTGGTAATATACAACATATTGAAATTTTAAAAGGCCCGGATGGCAGCCTGTTTGGCGCTAATTCTGGAGGTGTAGTTTTGCTAAACCCTGTAAGCGGCCGTGCCGATAGCAATTACTTATCAGCCGGAATAAATGGGGGCTCATATGGCTTGTTCCATGAAAAAGCATCATTACAACAAAGCGGCAAAAATTACAGGTTCAACCTAAATCAATCCTACCAAAATTATGATGGTTACCGCCAAAATAGCCGCATGCACCGCAATTATTTGCAGGCAACCAATAGCTGGCAGTATGGCAACAATAACGAATTAAGGGCATTAGCTTTATACTCTGATTTGAATTACCAAACACCCGGCGGATTAAATTTTGCCCAAATGCAGGCTAATCCCAGGTCGGCAAGGTTACCAACTGCTACTTTGCCCGGCGCGATAGCTCAAAAGATTGGCATCGACACTAAAATTCTTTTAGGCGGATTGATCAATGAAGCACATTTAACCAACCGCATACGCAATGTGTTAACTGTATTTGGCAATCATGTTGATTTTGCTAACCCCTTCATAACCAATTACGAGCAGCGCAGCGAAAATACATATGGACTGCGTACTTACTTTGAGCTGGCCGCCAACGCAAAGGAAAATTTAGACTGGAAATTAAATTTAGGATTGGAGTGGCAGCAAACAAATTCACTCATAAGTAATTATGACAACAATGCCGGGGTAAAAGGAAACGTCCAAAAGATAGACAAGATCAATACCAATCAGCATTTTATATTTGCCCGCTATGCGGCAGATATTTACAAGCGCCTGCATGCCGAGGCAGCTGTAAGTTTAAACTACTACCAATATAAGTTTAAAAACATTTCTCCACTAAATGAAAGTGGGTTTACAAACAGAGACTACACGCCACAGTTAATGCCGAGGTTGGCCCTATCCTATCAAATCCTTAATGATTTTATCTGGCGGGCATCTGTTAGCCGCGGGTACTCAACTCCCACTATTGCAGAGGTTAGGCCAACAAATAATATTGTAAATACCAGCCTGCAGGCACAATCCGGCTGGAACTACGAAACAGGCTTTAGATTAAGAAACAAAGATGAAAGTATGTTGCTGGATGCATCGGTATTTTATTACCGGTTGGATAAGTCAATAGTTCGTCGGTTAAATCCTAATGAAACAGAATACTATATTAATGCCGGTGGCACCAACCAGCCTGGGTTTGAATTAGCCTTTACAGACTGGCTCATACGCCAAAACCGCAATAACTTTATCAGAGGCTTACAGTTTAACACATCATTTACCTTAAGCCGGTTTAAGTTTAGAGATTACACTGTAGCTGGGGCCAATTACTCAAATAACATGCTTACAGGTGTACCAAAAGAGGTTTTGGTATCATCAATACAGGTTAATTTCCCTCAATATTTATCACTGTTTGTGCAGCACAATTACACCTCCTCAATACCGCTGAATGATGGCAACACAGTTTATGCAGGTAAATACCATTTACTGCAAGCTAAAGCATCATGGCAGCACAGCCTTAGCCGTAAAGCACGACTGGAATTATATGCCGGAGCAGATAATCTGCTTAACCAAAAATACAGCCTGGGTAATGATCTTAACGCTGTTGGCAATCGGTATTATAACCCATCGCCACTGCGTAATTACTTTTTTGGAATGAATGTAGGGTTGTAGTAGTTCATTTAATATTGACATATCATTCCGCTATTAAACCACAAGCAAATTAATTAGCTTTGATAGACCTTTATAAGACCAAATGAAATTAAGAAACTTTACTCTTTATCTTCTTTTTGCTGCAGCTACCTGCCTGTATGCTTGTAAAAGTACTGCCGAAAAGCAAAACACCAATATCTCTTTAAGCGATTACTTTAAGGATACAACCGCAGGTGTAAAAACTGGGGGTGTACAAATGGTATCTATTACTACACCTAAAGGAAAGTTTAATGTATGGACCAAAAAATTGGGTAATAATCCAAAAATCAAGTTATTACTGCTAAACGGCGGTCCGGGTGCCACACATGAATATTTTGAGTGTATGGAAAGCTTTTTGCCTGCCGAAGGTATTGAACTGATTTATTACGATCAGTTAGGTTGTGGCAACTCTGATAATCCAAAGGATACCAGTATGTGGGACCTGCCCCGATATGTTGAGGAAGTGGAGCAGGTAAGGCAGGCATTAAACCTGGATAAGGATAATTTTTATTTACTGGGCCACTCCTGGGGAGGTATATTGGCTACACAATACGCACTAAAATATCAGCAGCATTTAAAAGGGCTCATCATATCTAATATGATGGTTAGCTGCCCTGCGTATGGCAAGTATGCCAACGAGGTTTTAGCCAAGCAGTTTAACCCTAAGGTACTGGCGCGTATACGTGCAATTGAAGCAAAAGGCGATTTTGAGAATCCTGAGTATATGCAATTACTGCTGCCTAACTTTTATGCTAAACACATCTTAAGAATGCCACCAGAAAAATGGCCAGAGCCGGTTAATCGCTCTTTTGCAAAGATCAACCAATCGTTATATGTAACAATGCAGGGCCCAAGCGAATTTGGAATATCCGGTAAATTATTAAAATGGGACCGTACCGCAGATATCAAAAAGCTGTATGTTCCTGCGCTAAGCATTGGCGCGCAATATGATACTATGGACCCAAAACACATGCAATGGATGGCTACTCAGTTTCAAAACGGCAGTTACCTGTACTGTGCCAATGGCAGCCATATGAGCATGTATGACGATCAACAAACTTACATGAACGGCCTTATTAAGTTTATAAAAGGTGTTGATGCAGGAGAGAAAAAGGTAAAATTAAATTAATCCATTATTAAGGGTCGTGGATTATATCCACGACCCTTAATAATTATATCACTGGCTTATCATTAACATCTGCTTCGGCTACATTACCGCCGTGGCCTTTGGCATCAAACGCGCGGAACTTTACTACACCTGCTGCGTTAACAGGGCCCTGGTAAATCTTACTGTTTGCATTGGGCTCAGTACCGTCAGTAGTATAACGAATTATCATCCCGGGAAACTGGATGTTGCTTACATATTTTCCGTCCTGTAAAATAACTCCGGGTTTTGGTATTCTAAAACTGTATCCGCTGTTATAATAAGCCAAACGCGGCAGTTCTCTTTTACCTAAAATATTCAGGAATTTACTCCAATCCTGGTTATATAATTCACGAGCTTTAGCCGTATCCCGTTCAGTTGTCCATGATGGATCTTTGGCCCAGGCACGTTCGGCCAAACCTATAAGTTTTGGGAACATCATATACTCCATACGCTCGGCACTTTTAACTGTTTCGGCCCATAAAGCACCCTGCAGGCCAATAATATTTTCTTTACCATAATCGGTTAAGCGTTGTTTGCCTATAAATAAGCTTCTGTTTATAGGTCGTCCGTTTTTATCCATGTCGGCATTTTTGAAGTAGTCATACGGGATAAAAGAGAAGAATTTATCTATACCCAAATATGCGCCCCAATAATAGCCCGGCTCATCAAATGATTTGTAATTGGCCATATCAAAATACAGATTAGTAACACATGTAAGTACTACTTTATATCCGCCGTTAGCCAGTTTGTAAGCCAGGTCTTCCTGCCCGTCGCCCAATACATTGTTCCAAACATCAACTTGCATGTTTTCGTTCAAAAACTGCGGATTAACTACGTAGGCAGACTTCCCATCAAGTGTAGTTTTGCGAAGCGCCATCTCCTCCCAGCCGGCAAGTTTGATGTTACGTTTTTTTAGGATATCATTTACCCTGCCGTAAAAATAATACCATACGTCGTTAGTACTTTTTATTTCGGGATGGGTAGCTTTTAAAGTTAAATAAGCAGGTGATTTTTCCCAAACATGAGGAGGTACTTCGTCGCCGCCAAAATGGATAGCAGGTAATGGCGCACCGGCTTCTTTATACATTGCAGCTAAGTCGTTAACTACCGTCTCCACATAGGTGTAGGTTGATGGCAGCGATGCATCAATAACGTTATCGTTCCAGTATTGTACCGAACGATATTCAGACTTGTCATTCAAATCACGCAGTAAATAGCGGCTTGCACCTACTTTATCACCCGCGGCCAGTAAACGATCATACCGGGCATCCATTGCTTTAATAGAGGCACGCGCATGGCCGGGTGTTTCAATCTCGGGCATAACAGTTATATGGCGTGCGGTGGCATATTTCAATATCTCAATATAATCGGCTTTGGTATAAAACCCGGTACCTGCAGTATTGCCAAAATCAGGACCAGAGCCATGTGATGCTGGTAAATAGCCTTTGCTATCTAAGGTATGCCCGCGTTTTGAGCCAACGGCTGTGAGCTCAGGCAGTGATGGAATTTCCAAACGCCAGCCCTCATCATCAGTTATATGCATGTGCAAGGTATTCAGTTTATATACAGCCATCAAATTAATGAGCTTTAACACTTGCTGCTTACTTTGAAAATTACGTGCTACATCCAGCATTACCGCACGATAAGGAAACCGTGGTTCGTCGGTAACATCTAAACAAGGAACAGAGATATTAGCCTGCGGATTTGCCCAATATTGACCCGAAACTGCGGTTTTAAAAGATTGGATACCATAAAACAAACCGGCAGTGGTTGACGCGCTAATAGTCATTGCCTCGGGTGTTATAAATAACTTGTAGGCTTCGGCACCTAAGCCATCCGCCCTTTTAAAAATAATTTTTTTTCCAGATGCAGTGCTTTTTATTTTGCTGCCTAATAGCTTTTCCAGTCCGGTAATAAAGTAAGCCTTCTCCTTTTCAAACAACGGGTCGCTCACAATATTTACCGCATTGGTGATCACAAAATCGCCACTGTTCTCCTGATAGTTTAAAGGTGTAGGAATTATTTTTTGAAGTTGCTTTGCAGGAATATCCTGTATTATCTTGTTTTGATTATAAATAACTTCAGGCGTTATTAATCCCTGGTAAGCAGGCTTGTATGACTTTACAATAAAATCTAACGGTGAATAACCTTTGTTAGGCTCAGCATCCCAAACCAGATAAGGGCCTTCAATTGCATCAGTAAAATTCACTACCGGCGATTCGCACACATATTCTATCCGGGCGCTTTCGCCGGGCTTTATGGCTGCAAATTTATCATTAGGAGTAAAACTATACAGGTCGCCGTTTACCTGCTCAACTTTGGCATTGCCACTTGTAGCATTGGCTAAAAAATTGCGCGATGAGTTAAAATATATTTTCCAGCCGGTAGCCGGAAAGGCTGTGTTGTCCGTATTGGTAATGGTGATGGCAGTAAGCGCCATTTGCTTGTTTTGGTAATTATTATCTACCACTTCCCAACTGATGGTTAGTTTACTTGCATTAAACCGGGGTTCATCTGCCATTGAAGCAAACGATTTGATAGTGGTTAACAGAACCAGTGCCAGGGTCAATAAGCTGCGCATTTGCTAATATTTAGGTGTGAGACGTAAATATAGGCAATTTTATATTTTAATATGTTACCAATACTTTTTAAAGTATTTTCTAAAGTGAAAACTTCACCCAGCCTTTGCCTTCGTAGCCAAATATGAATTGTTTTGGGTGGATGATCTCTGCCAGTATCTCTACAGAGTCAACTATCCTTGGGCCGGGGCGGTTAAAATACTGGTTACCATCTGCAATGTAAATACGATTATTTTTTACCGCTTTCAAATCATTAAAACCGGGTTGTTGCAGCAAGATATAGATCTCCCGCATAGTGCGCTCTATTGAAAACCCACAGGGCATCAGCAAAATTACATCGGGGTTTTGCGCTTTAATGTCTGCCCAGTTTACATAAGGTGAGTGCTTACCGGCCTGCGCTAAGATAGGCACGCCACCGGCTATAGTAACTAATTCAGGCACCCAGTTGCCAGATATCATCATAGGTTCAAGCCACTCAATACAGGCAACGGTTGGTTTGGTTTCTACAAACTTTAATTTATGCCTGATAATATCTACCCGCTCGTTCAGATCTTCCAGTAAGCGTTCCCCTGCTTGGGGTACATTGAGCGAAGCGGCAACATTGGCTATATCAGTAAATATATCATTCAAGCTATTTGGCTGCAGTGATATGATTTTTGCCTGCTTATCTAAATAATTTTCAAGTGCCTGCTCTACCTGGGGTAATGATACAGCGCAAACTTCGCATTGTGCCTGGGTAATTACTATATCAGGTGCCAGTGTTTTTATCACCTCGCGTTTAACGGTATAAACTGATAGGGCATCTGCAAGTATCTCTTTAACTTTTACATCTATCTCCACACTACTTAAGCCATCCGGAAAGTTTGCCTCAGAGCATACGGGCAGGTTTTGGATACCTTCCGGATAATCACACTCATGTGAACGGCCAACCAGATTATTTTGCAGGCCCAGGGCGCAAACTATTTCAGTAGCAGAGGGTAATAGGGATATTATTTTATCGGCGGGCATGTTATGCAGATGGTTTTAAGGTGCAAATATGCAAATTTAAGGGTTTGCAATACATCTAAAATTCTTATCGTATAGTCATAATTTCTTGCGGATATTATTTGGCTATTAAAATATATCTTTGCGCAAATGATATTCCTTACCTTTTTTATCGGGATCATAGCTAATTTTATAGGCTACATACCACCGGGCAACATTAATTTGACGCTTATACAGATCACTATTAACCGGGGGATAAAACAAGCACTGCAATTTATCATCGCTTTTTCAATAGTTGAGTTTTTCTTCACTTACGTGGTTATGCAAGGCGCCAAATGGCTGTCTGAAGAGGTTAGATTAGATACCATTATTGACTGGGTTATGGTTGTTCTGTTCGGTACTTTAGGTATAATTACCTGGCTAAACCGTAATACCCCACCAAAAACCACTTACTCCGAGCACGCCAGCATTAAGTACGGCATACTTTTGGGTTTTATAAACCCTATGCAGATACCTTTCTGGATGGTGACCGGCACTTATTTAATCACCCATCAATGGATTGAAGATGGCCGTTTAGCTTTGGTAATCTTTAGCATAGGTTCAGCAGCAGGGGCATTTATAGCATTGTTTTTATACGCAAAGTTTGCAAGCTACCTGCAAAAGAAATTTGAACTCAGCACCCGTGTTATTGATACGGGAATTGCTATACTTTTCTTTGCCTTTGCAGCATACCATATTTTTAAGCAGATATACCTTGTGTTTTTTAAACACAGGTAAATTTTGTCATCCTGAAGAACGAAGGATCTATCGGCGATTAGATGCTTCAAATGTTCAGCGTTACATTTCCAACTACACTTCTCCTTCAGGCGTTTTGGTGTTAATGTTCCATATCTTTTCTGCCTTGCGACCGATGAGCCAGAATGACATGGCCAGTATGGAGAAGAACAGGGTTTTATTGGTATGGTCCCAAAAATACTCGAAGTATTTAGTATAAAGGAAAATGATAAGAAAGGTAATGCCGAATTCGCGGGCTATAACATCTTTGCTTTTTAAACCATATAGCAGGAAGGCGCCGGCAACTACAGCCGAGATGATTCCCCAGTAAAATATGCTTATCTGCTTGATCTGCCACCAGGTATCAATGCTGCCATAGTTACCAAATATGCTAAACAACCACAGCGACATAAACAGGTATAGCATACCTACCACATAAGTGATTTCCCAGAAAAAAATAAACCATTTCCGGTTTTTTAACACATGGCAGGCTGCTACTAACAGCAGTCCAAAAATCACAAAACGTAAAGGGTAGTTCATTCCCAGAAAATACAGCGCCCATTTTGTTTGATAACCCGTTTCGGTACCAAACCAGCTACCCAGCGATACCAGGGCGAAAAGCCATATCATCCTTGACTGCATGCGCCAGGCCAAAAACCCATACACAAATACCGATACCAAAAACAACAGGGAATAATGACCTGAGCCATTATCAAATGTTTTGCCCAGGTATGCAATACAGCATGCCGTGAACAGCACACCTGTAAATATTAAGGCTTCATTACTAAAAACTTTTTCGGGATTGCGTTTCTTACTTATATGGCCCAGGTAAAAAAAGCCGGCAGCCAAAGCACCTGATAATATACTTATAACAATGTCCGGCGTTTCATACAGGCCTTTTATCCATTTAATAACGGCATCATCCACAATGAGCGCACCTACTGCCACAACGCCGCATATAAGGGCCACCCAAAAAGAATACTTGGCCAGGCGCATCCAATCGAAACCCCTTACCTCGTAAGAATTACGCAACTTATTGGCCTGTTCGGCATCAACAAGATGGTTCTTTTCCCAGTGGGCAATGGTTTCATTTAAAAAATCGCTCTCCTGCCTATCGAGGTTTAATTTAGCCATTGAATAATTGGTAGCTGTGTTCTTACGTCAAATCTATCGAATTATATGAAAGTTAAGGAATTGAAGTTAGAAGTTTTTGTTGGCTAAAGCCAACGGAACGAAACCGCACTATATGTTAAACTGCGGACCATTCATTACCAGTAGGGCCAGCACATCTTCTTTATCCTTGCCTAATTGAACTACAAGTTCTTCGAGTGAGGCGAATTTGATGTCCTCTCGTACAAAGTGCAGAAATTCCATACGGAGTTCTTTGTTATAAATATCTGCACTGAAATCAAATATATTCACCTCAATATTACGCGTCATGCCGTTTACAGTGGGGCGGTGGCCAATATATGCCATGCCTTTATATTCCTTGCCTTCAACATTAACTTTCACAGCATAGATCCCATCTGATGGAATGAGCTTGTACCTTTCCTCCACCATTAGGTTTGCGGTTGGGTAACCCAAAGTACGGCCTAACTGATCACCACGGATAACTTTACCGGTGATAAAGAACGGATAGCCCAAACATTCATTAGCTATATAGATGTCTCCACAAAGCAATGCTGTCCTGACACGGGTTGAGCTGATAGCTACATCGTTTATATCTTGCTCGGGTATCTCTATTACTTCAAAACCGTAAACCGGCGCCTGGGCAAGCAAGTCCTGCAAACCGCCCTGCCTGTCTTTACCAAAACGATGGTCATAACCAATAACAATTTTTTTTGTTCCGATTTTATTAACCAATACATCACGGATATATCCTTCTGGCGATTGGTTGGAGAAGTCCCTTGAAAAGGGCGTAATAATGAGGTGATCTACGCCTAATTGTTCCAGCAGCCCGGCTTTTTCTGCAATGGTGGTAATAAGTTTAATACTCTCATCCTCAGGATGCAATATCATCCGCGGATGCGGAAAAAAAGTAAGAATAACGGTTTCACCTCCTGATGCGGTTGCCAGTTCCTTTATCCGCGATATTATTTTACGATGACCGATATGCACCCCATCAAAAGTGCCAATGGTAACTACGGCATTTTTAACCGGCGTAAATTCGTCAATATGATGATATATCTTCATTCTGTTCAGCACAAAGTTAAAAGGAGAAAGGACAAAGGAGAACGGTTTTACTAATTGAAATGTAAAAATTACAAATCGGCAGAGCCGGTTTGTATGGCCTTGAGCTCGCGGATAGTGTTAACCAGCTCTAAAACCTCGTGGGCATCTTCAATACGATAGTTCCCACTACGGGTACGTGTTAATTTTGAAAGATAAGCGCCATTGTTTAAAACCTCACCAAAATCATTTACCAGTGAGCGGATGTATGTTCCCTTACTGCACACCACACGGAAATCCACCTCTGGCAGTTCAATTCGGGTTATTTCAAATTCTGATATGGTTACATTACGCAGGCGCAGTTCCACATCCTCGCCTCGGCGGGCTTTTTCATACAGGCGCTCGCCATCAATTTTAATGGCCGAATGCGCAGGAGGATATTGCTGTATGTCGCCAATAAACTGCGCACAGGCAGCTTTTATTTGCTCATCAGTAAGGTGACTTGTATCAAACTTCACTTCTGGCTCACTCTCCAAATCATATGTTGGAGTGGTTGCACCCAATATCATGGTGCCGGTATATTCTTTCTCTTCGGCCTGAAAAGTATCTATCTGCTTGGTCATTTTACCTGTGCAGATAATAAGCAGCCCTGTAGCCAGCGGATCAAGCGTGCCGGCATGGCCCACTTTAAGTTTTAAAGGCTTGAATGAGTTGCGAATTTTACCCACAACATCAAAGCTGGTCCACTCGTAGGGTTTATTGACCAACAATAACTGACCATCGGCAAAATCTTGAATATTTTTGAACATGAACCTTGATTTAGGAAATTTGTCTGATTAAAGGATTTTTAATTAAAATTTCAGAAACTAAATCGTGTCGTTATTTTATCCGTTTTACAATCAAATCCGGTAATCCGTAACATCCTTTTAATCCTGGTTTATATTACCTTTAAATCATGGCCTGATACGATAAGAATAATAATTATTCCTCCTACCAAAATACGGTACCAGCCAAATAACTGGAAGCCGCGGCGCTCTAAAAAGGTGATGAATGTTTTAATAGCTAATAAGGCTACTATGAAAGCGATAACATTACCAATGGCTAAAAGCTTAATTTCTTCGCCGGTGAATACGTGACCTTCTTTATAAAAATCATACAGTTTTTTAACAGTTGCAGCAAACATAGTGGGCACTGCTAAAAAGAAAGAAAACTCAGCAGCGGCCTTACGACTTAGCTTTTGCGCCATACCACCAACAATGCTGGCAGCAGAGCGAGAGGTTCCGGGAATCATGGCCAGGCACTGAAAGAAACCGATTTTTAAAGCCGTTAAATAGCTTATTTGTTTTTCTTCCTTAACTACAGACTGGCTAAACCATTTATCAACAAACAATAAAATAACACCTCCAACAAACATGGTAATACCTACTGTTAAGGCGCTATCTAATAAAGCATCTATCTTTTTACTGAACAGTAAACCAAAAATAGCAGCCGGGATAAAGGCCACTATTAGCTTAAAGTAAAAATCAAGCGATTGAAAAAAACGTTTAAAGTATAATACTACTACCGATAATATTGCTCCAAACTGTATAGCTACGGTAAATAACTTTACAAAATCGTTACTGGCTATCCCCATTACTGATGAGGCAATAATCATATGTCCTGTTGATGATATCGGCAAAAACTCCGTGATACCCTCAATAATAGCAAGGACAATTACATGTATTAAATTCATTATTTAGTTGATGGCTTTTTTAAGATTGCATAAAAGCCTAAACCAAAGCCAGCAAGCACTACTATTGGTGCAATAACAATTTTAGTAGTACTGTAAATATCTGTTGTACCGCTCATTAGCACAAAACCAAATGCCACAATAGCAATGCTGATAATTAATATACGATAGTTCTCTTTCCCAAATATGAATTGTACCGGTGCTGTTGCCTGGGTCTTAGCTGCTGTTGTTGTTTTGGTAGCAGCCGTTTTTGATTGTTGCAATGCCATATATTTAATTTGATGAATTATTGATTTAATGAATTAGTGATTGAGAAATTTTCTCAATTACTTTTACCTATATAGATCGTATATTTTTAAACGTAAAAACTTGTTAACTGCCAAGAAGGTACTAAAGGCAGATATAAATATGCCTAATCCTATTATTCCCAAAAATACAATACCAAATTCGGTATAGTTTTGCAGTATTATCAGATCAGGGATTTGTTTGTTGGCCAGGAACAAGGTACCAATTAGTATTACTACAGATATTAACGCGCCTAACAAGCCATGCCAGATACCATAAAGCAAGAATGGCTTGCGGATAAATCCTTTTGTAGCACCTACCAGCTGCATTGATTTTATTAAGAACCTTTGAGAATAAATAGCAAGCCTGATAGTGTTGTTGATTAACGCTACAGACAAGATTATAAATATACCTGCAAAAGCCAGTATAATTAAGCTAATGGAAGTAAGGTTGGAGTTCATTTGATCTACCAGTGATTGCTGGTATTTAACTTCTTTAACCAATGGATTTTTGAGCAAAGTTGCCTTGAATTTTTCAATATCGGCGTTATTGGCATAATCTGCCTTCAAATAAACATCAAGCGATTGCGATAGCGGGTTATAACCTAAAAACTTTACAAAGTCCTCGCCCAGGTCTTTTTGCAAATTGCGGGCGGCAAGTTCTTTACTAACATACTGGGTTTGCTTAACCATTGGATTGGCATCCAGCTGTTTTTGCAATTGCAGCACGTCGGTTTCATGAGCCGAATCGTCCATGAAAAGATTAAGCACAATGTTTTCTTTTACATAGCGCGACAAGTTATTGGCATGTACCAATATTAAGCCCAGAAGCCCAATCATTAATAAAACCATGGCTATACCAAAAACGGTTGATATATATATCGTTTTTACCTTTTTTGATGATTCGCTTGCTTCAAATTCTTCCATTTATCTTAGATATGAGATTTAATATATGAGACCTGAGACTCTATATCTTACACTAATTGTTTGCGAAATTAACAAACCCGGCCTAAAGGTAAAAGTTTATAGCGTATAATTAACAATAATTAACGCCTGATGCACACTCGCAACTTTATTGTTGCAAAGTTTATATTCCTATCCTTGCAATCTTATAAATCTTTTTAATCCCGGTTTCAGATTATAAACAAAAGGTATTCTTACCTGTTGTTCTATCATGACAAAGCCCGCAAACGATCATAACAAGCCCTCGCCATCTGATACGCCTACCGACAGGCCTGCAGATAATGGCCATAAGAGTGTAGTTAAAAAAGAAGACAAGCAATATCATGCTGATGAACCGGAGCAGGAAAATGTTGCCAAGTATTATGAGAACAGGGAGCAGCCTGTAACGCCTGTGAAAAATCCACCAAAAAAAGATCAGCCTGATGCATCTGATGACGACGCCCGTCGGTTGGAATCAAAGTAATTATTCTACAGGCTTGGCTATACCTGCCGAGTTAAACTGCAGATCATATAGTTTGCGGTAATAGCCGTTCTCTATACGCAGCAATTCCTGGTGAGTACCGGTTTCCTTTATTTCGCCATGGTCAAGCACTATAATTTTATCTGCATTTTGTATGGTTGATAAGCGGTGTGCTATTACAATGGCTGTACGGCCCTGCATCAATTTGTTAATGGCATTTTGTATCAGCAATTCAGTTTCCGTATCTACCGATGATGTAGCTTCATCCAGCACCAATATAGTTGGGTTATAAACCAATGCACGTATAAAAGAAATTAGCTGTGCCTGCCCTGCCGACAGTGTTGCGCCACGCTCCATCACATTATAATCATACCCACCGGGTAGGCGTTCAATAAAATCATGGGCACCTACATCTTTAGCAGCTTTTATGATCTCTTCGCGGGTAATGTAGGGGTTACTGAGGCTGATGTTGTTTCCAATGGTATCGGTAAACAAAAATACATCCTGTATCACTGTTGCTATTTTTGACCGCAGGTAGTCTACCTTATACTCGCGAATGTCTATCCCATCTACCTTCACTTCTCCCTTGCCAATGTCATAAAAACGGTTCAGAATGTTAATGGTTGATGATTTGCCTGCGCCGGTTGCGCCAACCAGTGCCAGTGTTTCGCCGGGTTTTATGTGGAAGTTGATATCCTTTAACACCCAGTTTTCATCATTGTAAGCAAACCAAACGTTATTGAATTCTATTGCACCTTGTAAAGTTGGTGGGGTAAGCCTGCCTTCATCAATGGCCACCTCATCAGTATCCAAAACTTTAAAAATCCTGTCGGCACCTACCATACCCATTTGCAGGGTATTAAATTTGTCTGCCAATTGGCGTATCGGGCGGAAAAGCATGTTCAGCAATACAATAAATCCTGTAATAACACCCGGTGTAACGCCCCCCGGTGATGCCGAAATACTGTGCAATTGCTGATCGTTCAGTATGCGTTTACAGCCATACCAAACCAGCAGAGCCATACAAATGGCAAATAAAATTTCTACAACCGGAAAAAAAATGGAATAGTACCAGTTAGAGCGGATGTTGGCATCGCGATATTTTTTATTAACCGACTCAAATTTGCGCATTTCCTGTTCTTCGCGGGCAAAGTATTGGATAATGCTGATACCGCTAATATGTTCGGCCAAAAAAGTATTTAACTGAGCCACCTGTGTACGCACTTCCTGAAAAGACGATTTTATAGCCTCTTTAAACACATAAGTTGATGCAAAAAGCAAAGGCATAGGAATTAGCGTAATTAATGCCAATTTCCAATCCTGCCAAAGCATATAACCAATAACCGCTATCACCAACAGCATATCACCCATTATAGAGATCAACCCTTCAGAAAAAATATCGGCAATGGTTTCCAAATCAGATACCGTACGGGTAATAAGCATCCCAATAGGTGTACGGTCAAAGTACTTTAAACGCAAACTGGTAATATGATTAAAAATATCTATCCGCAGGTCACGAATTACCGACTGCCCCAACGAGTTGGTTAAATAAGTTTGATAATACTGTGCAATGGTTTGAATAACTAACTGCCCTATCATCAGTTCTACCATAAACACCAGTCCGTGGTAGTCATTCGTCAGGATGTATTTGTCAAGCGTGCGTTGTATTAGTATGGGCTGCACTAAAGCAATAGCGGCTAAAAAAACCGTCAGAAATGTTGCTATTATGAAAATGCCATTATATGGTTTCACATAGTGCATTACCCTTCGTAGTAATTTCCAATCAACCGCTTTACCTGTTACTTCTGACATTCTATATATCGAATTTCGAAATTATTTTTTTTATAATATTATTAAACTTTCATTAAGGTGCAAATCCATAATCATTACAGGTACGAATACTTCACCTCTGTTAAATATAAACCGCAGGCCGGTACACTCATGCCCGCATTGCTTCGGTTTTTACTTTCTATAATATCCCGAATCTCTTCGGGCTGCATTTCGCCTTTACCTACCAATAAAAGCGTACCCACTATGGCGCGAACCATATTGCGCAAAAACCTATCGGCAGTTATTTTAAATATAATACCGTTATCGGTTTGTTCCCAAACTGCTTTTGCAATTTTACAATTATTGGTTTTAACCTGCGTATTTGATTTACTAAAACAGCTAAAATCAATATACTCCATAATTATAACTGCCGCTTTGTTCATTAATTCCAGATTTGGCCTGTCCCTCAGTAACCATGAATATCCATTTAAAAAAGGGTTCTTTTCAAAATGAATATGATATTCGTATGAACGTAGGGTGGCATCAAAACGTGCGTGCGCATCAGCATGTACCGGGATAATGCGTTTAATGGCTATATCATGTGGTAATAAAGCGTTGAGGCCACGCAAGTTCACTGCCCCTTCGGTGGGCTGAGGAGCGTCAAAATGCGCGAAGTATTCCTTTGCATGTACACCTGTATCTGTTCTTCCGCAACCAGTTGTTTCAATTGGCTGACGAAGCAAGGTGGTTAATGCTTTGTTAAGCAATTCCTGCACACTTACGGCATTTTGCTGTACCTGCCAGCCATGATACTTGGTCCCATCATAAGCCAGTTCAATAAAATACCGTTGGTTATTTGCCACGGCGCAAAGTTAACATCATTTACGATTTTAGATTATATTTGTGAAGGTTAAAGGCTTGTAAATATTAAAGAGTTGTAAAGGTTCATGCTTACATCTTACATTTGCAACAGTTTAAACCATTACAACATTTTACAACTTAAACAAAATGCTACAAAGAATACAATCTATATACTTGCTGTTTGCCTCATTAGTGCTTTTTGGCCTGTTTCTTTTTCCGCTTGCACATAATATTTACGTGGATGGTAAACTGGTAAATGTAACAGTTACCGGCGTTTATGAAACCGTTAACGGACAGGATAGCCATATACAGGTATTTACTGGCCTAACCATAATTACTGTTATTGCAGCATTAATACCGCTTATAGTTATATTTATGTATAAAAACCGCAAGCAACAAATTGCCTTATGTTATAGTGCCATACTGGTATTAATTGGCTATAGTTTTTGGATGGCGCAAACCGTAAAAAAAGTAGTTGGCAATATTACCCTTGAATATAGAAACATGGGCATTGGGTTGTTCCTCACCTCGTTGAGTATTATACTCATCATTTTCGCGGTTAAATCAATTCAGAGAGATGAGAAACTTGTAAAGTCGGCAGATAGGTTGAGGTAGGTTAATTAAATCTGCCATATTATCAATCTTCTTGTAAGGCTTACTAAAATAAATCGCTTATACTTAATGTTAAAACATTGTAACTTTAAAGTTAGCAATACCTATGTGTAAGTGTCATAAATCACCATCACAAAAAATGCGCTGATTTTAAGCCTGTTACAGCTTCTAACCGCTGTAAAATTTCCATAATTATAAATTATAAAAAAGGTATTTGATATTATCAATTTTAATTTTACCTTTGCAGCCGATTTGGCGATGTAGCCAAATACGTTATTTTAATTCATGAACCCATTTATTAATCTGGGAATCCGTCATGATATTGTTAATGCCATCTCTGAGTTAGGATTTGAAAATCC
>JAQBNZ010000137.1 GCA_028288285.1 Mucilaginibacter sp. | reverse complement strand
CCAGTTTGGTGAAAGGGATCAGCCTTTTCTTAATCCAATAAATTAGCTATTTTTAACTAACCAATTCAAAGCCTTTTTAATTTCTGCTAATCACTTCCCATTATGAGAAAAGCAGTTTATCAAATTATCTTATCTATTACAGTGCTGATGTTGGTCAGCTCTATGGTGTACTCGCAAAATACAGTTCCGGATACTTCTGTGCATAAATGGTGGAAGGAGGCTATTGTTTATCAGGTTTATCCGCGTAGCTTTAAAGATAACGACGGCGATGGCGTTGGTGACCTTAAAGGTATCATCTCCCAACTGGATTATATTAAAAGCCTTGGCGTAAATGTGGTATGGCTTAACCCCATATACAACTCACCTAATGACGATAACGGCTATGATGTAAGCGATTACCGCAACATTATGAAGGATTTTGGCACCATGGCCGATTTTGACCTGCTGTTAAAAGGCATGCACGAACGAGGGCTAAAATTAGTGATGGACCTGGTGGTTAATCATAGCAGTGATGAGCATGAATGGTTCAAACAGAGCCGTAGCTCACGCACCAGCCCATACCGTAATTATTATCATTGGTGGAATGCGGAGAGAGGCAAGCCGCCCTACCGCTATAGCCTTTTTGATGTGAACCATGATGCATGGCGTTACGATTCATTAACCAACGCTTATTACCTGCATTTTTTTTCACAAAAACAGCCCGATCTTAACTGGGAGAACCCAAAGCTGCGGCAGGAGGTGTACAGTATTATGAAGTTTTGGGCCAATAAAGGAATTGATGGCTTTCGGTTGGATGCCTTTCAGTTTGCAGCTAAGGATACTACCTGGCCGGCGTTTCCGAAAGGTTTTGAAAAGAACTTTATACAATACTATGGCATGCAGGGCAACCTGCACGGTTACCTGCAGGAGATGAACAAGGAGGTGTTGAGCAAATACGACGTAATGAGTGTAGCCGAAGGAGCGGGCAGTACGTTTGAGGATGCACATAATTTGGTTGACGCCGACAGGCACGAATTAAATATGGCCTATGCCTTTGACGGAGTAGACCTCGCGAAACCAGAAGGTTACAGCGTTTTACGATTAAAAAGCATTTTCACTAAATGGGATAGTGCCTTTGATGAGAAAGGCTGGCTATCGATATTCTTGGCCAACCACGACCAGGCAAGACTGGTAAGCAGGTATGGGAATGACAGTCGGCAATTTAGAGATGTATCCGCCAAAATGCTGATGACCTTTTTGATGACCATGCGCGGCACTCCTTATTATTATAATGGCGACGAATTAGGTATGACCAACGCAGGCTTCACCAAAATTGAGGATTACCGCGATGTGCAAACAATTAACGAATATAAACGCCAAAAAAGCATTGGTGCCAGTTTGCCGGCTTATATAAAGCGGATAGGTTTTGAAAGCCGTGATAATGGCCGCACACCTTTTCAATGGAATAACCAAGCGAACGCGGGTTTTACAAGCGGTACGCCGTGGATAAAAGTAAATCCCAACTATAAAACCATAAATGCTGCTGCCCAGGAAAAAGACCTTAACAGTACGCTGAATTATTTTAGAAAAGTGGTAAAATTGCGTAAAGACAACTTGGTTTTGGTTTATGGGAAGTATACATTGCTCGATAAAAACAATCCCAATGTTTATGCTTACACCCGCGAACTGGATGGAAAAAAAATGTTGATACTACTTAATTTTAGCGGTAAGCCAGCTGTATTTAATACGGATATAAACATACGCAATGCCACATTATTGTTAAGTAATTATAAGAAAGGTTTAGAAAGCAGGGCGTTGTTACCCTATGAAGCGGCAGTATATCTGTTGAAGTAGCAATTATAAATATTGCCGTGGGGCTAAAGCCCTTTCTTTCTAACGATTCCTGTTTTGCGGGGGCGTGGTGTAATAGTTTCTGCAGTACCATCAGCACTATAGCGGCGGGCCATCTTAGAAATCCGTTCTTCCATAGTTTCGGTGGTTAAACGTTCACGGCCCAGACTGTCAACCATAATTGGGAAAGCGAAAGGTGTTGGGCGCTCTATGGTTTTCAGGATGATGCTCTGACTAGCAATACGTTGTAATGCTGCCCGTAAACGGAACTCTTCTAACTGAAAAGCCAATGCTTCGTTATATGCTTGCCGTACCAGTAAATTATCGGGCTCGTATTCATTAAATACCTCAAATAGCAATGACGTTGATGCCTGCAAATGCTTATTCTTCACCTGCTGACCGGGATAGCCGGTAAATACCAGTCCGCCGATGTGGGCAATATCTCTGAACTTGCGTCGTGCCATTTCATTGGCGTTAAGGCTATGCTGAATATCATCTATAAGGTTATCAATAGAAAAGAACGCGGCATCTTCCAAAGCTTGTTCAATAGGAATGTCTTCATCGGTCAGTAGCTCAAAACCATAATCATTCATGGCGATAGAGAAGCTGGCAGACTTTATTTTAGAAATACGATAGGCAAGGAGAGATGCCATTCCCTCGTGCACCAACCTCCCTTCAAAAGGGTAGAATATCAGATGATGTCCCTCGCGCGATTTAAAAGATTCTATCAAAAACTCATGGCTTTGGGGTAGGTGTGAAAGTTCGGCCTGCAAATCAAATAAAGGTTTCAATGCTATAACCTCTTCGTCCGTTTCAATGCCATGAGATACCTCATCAAGCTTATCTCTAAAAACTGCTGATAGTTGTGATGAAAGCGGCATCCGCCCGCCGTTCCAGCTTGGTATTAATCCCTTGGTGGCTTTTGATTTTTTGACGTATGCCGTCATCTCCTTTACCTTAATAAACTCCAGGCTACGGCCTGCAAACCAAAAGGTATTACCAGGTTTTAGCTTGGCTATAAAGCTTTCTTCCAGCGTGCCCAAACTACCGCCGCTCAGCCATTTTACTCTTATGCTGAGTTCGCTGGTAATAGTGCCAATACTTAAGCGATGACGCATGGCTACGCGCCTGTTATTTACCTTAAACAAGCCATTCTCTACCTCTACTTTTAAAAATTCATCATACTGAGCCAGCGTTTTACCACCGTTTGTAATAAAATCAAGCAACTGGTTAAATTCATCGCGCCGCAGATCAGCAAAGGCAAAGGTTGATTTTACTTCTTTAAACAATTCATCAGCCCTAAAGCCTTCTGATACCGCTAATGTAACCATGAACTGTATCAGCACATCCATAGTAAGCAGCATAGGATCGCGGCTTTCAAATACGCCTTGTTTAATGGCTTGCTTTAATGCAGCGCCTTCTAATAGTTCAAGTGAGTGTGTGGGCACATAATATGCTTTTGAGATAGCCCCCGGATGGTGGCCGCTTCTGCCTGCGCGCTGCATAAAACGGGCCACACCTTTAGGGCTGCCCACCTGTACAACAGTATCCACGGGCCTAAAATCAACCCCCAAATCCAAACTGGATGTGCACACCACAACTTTTAAAGCTTCGGCATGCAGAGCCTGTTCTACCCAATTGCGCAATTCGTTATCTAATGAGCCGTGATGCATAGCCATTATACCAGCATACTCCGGGTAGTTATCTATAATGGCATGATACCAAATCTCTGCTTGCGAACGGGTATTAGTAAATATGAGCGTAGTTCTGCTTTTTTTAACTATTTCCATTACCTGAGGCAACAGCTGTACCCCTATATGCCCGGCCCATGAATAATTCTCAATATTTTCAGGGATTATAGATTGGATCACCAGTTTCTTATCAATATTAGCCCTCACCATCTTTATCTGTTCAGGAGGGAAATCGTTTCCTAACAAAACCTCTGCGGCTTGTTCCAAATTACCAATGGTTGCGGATATACCCCAGATTTTTAGTTGAAGGTTGAAAGTCGAAGGTTGAAAATCTCTTTCACGATTATTGTCTTCAACTTTAAACTTTGAACCTAAAACTTTTAACTTACTTAGCCCCAGCTCTACCTGCACGCCTCTTTTTGTCCCGAGCAATTCATGCCACTCATCACACACAACAACCTGCAGCCCCTCAAAAACTTTTGGATATTCTTTTTGTGCCAGCATTAAATGCAGACTTTCGGGAGTTGTGAGGAGTACCTCGGGCAGTTTCTTTTTTAGCGCGGCTTTTTCAGCTGCGGATGTGTCGCCGGTGCGGGTCATGATGCGCCAGGGAATACCCAGCTCGTCGCAAACTTCCTGCATGGCTTTACGGATATCGTTAGTTAAGGCACGCAGTGGTGTTATCCATAACATCAGTAAGCCGTTGTTCTTCTGGGTGGTATAGGTATCGGGATATTTATTGATATAATCTGCCAAAAAAGGTAGAAAGAGGGCAAATGTTTTACCGCTTCCGGTAGGGGCATTCAGCAAACCCGAATAGCCAGACAGGTAAACACTCTCCATTTCTTTTTGAAACGGAAACTGCTTCCATCGCTTTTGCTTGTACCACTGCTGTATAACCTGTTGCCCTTTAGTGCTCATCAATTTTGCTAACAATATACCCTGTTTTGGGTTATATGTATCAACTGTTAATCAGATAAATTGTTACAAACATGGATATTTCAAAATATTTAATCATACCTATAGTAACGGTTTCTTCCCTGCAGTGCGGGCACAAGCATACTCCGTCGAATAATATGGGAGCACTTAAATCGACCGATACTGCGCTCATTCTGAAAACCGAAGAGGCTAATCCATTAAAAGGGAAACCTATCACGGCGAAGCAGCTTATCATCCCCGGTAAAAGTATTGGGCAAACAAAGGTGGATGAAAGTATGGAAACTGTTTTTGAACGGTTTGGCCGCCCCGATAGTTCAGATGCTGCTATGGGTAGTTCGCGGGCCGTGTGGTATGATAATCATAACAAAGCCGGATACAAAACCAGTATTTTTGCCCGCCATAATTACAATGGCAATAATGAGGTGTTTCAACATATACGTAAAATACTGGTAACCTCTCCTTATTTTAGGACTACCGAAGGTATTGGCTGCGGCAGTACCCTTAGCCAAATCCGAAAGTACTATACTCTAAAACAAGGTAATAGCTATAAACAAAATGGCAAGCCGATTGATGTTTACAACGATGTAGCTAAAGGGATTTCTTTTGAGATAGACCCGGCCTTTGATAAATGTGTAGCCGTATTGGTGCATAAACCCAATGATGAAGGCAGCGCCAATATAAATATGCATTAAACCAAAAAGCCCCGGTTTAACCGGGGCTTTTCAAATATCTAAACAGTTAAATTATTTAGTAACATACATTACTTCTTTAACCGCTTTAATAACCCGCTCAGGATTTGGCAGGTATTCTTGTATTAATGTTGGCGCGTAAGGTAAGGGAACATCACCACCCATTATGCGCAGTATAGGAGCATCTAAATAATCAAATGCATCTTTTTGTACTTTAAACGCTATCTCGGTAGCAATTGAACCTAATGGCCAGCTTTCTTCAATAATTACCAAACGGTTAGTTTTTTTAACAGAGTTGATAACGGTATCATAATCAATAGGGCGTACTGTACGTAAATCAATCACTTCAGCATGGATGCCTTCTTTCTCTAATTCGGCAGCAGCTGCGTTAACCACTTTCATAATCTTACCAAAGCCTACTAAGGTAACGTCTGATCCTTTTTTGGTTACGTTTGCTTTACCTATTTCTATGTAATAAGTTTCTTCAGGCACTTCACCTTTATCGCCATACATTAATTCCGACTCCATAAAAATAACAGGGTCCGGATCAATAATAGCCGATTTTAATAAACCTTTTGCATCATACGGGTTTGATGGCACTATTACCTTTAAGCCCGGGCAGTTTGCATACCAGTTCTCAAAACACTGGCTGTGCTGTGAGCTTAACATACCCGCGTTACCTGTTGGGCCGCGGAATACGATAGGCACAGAGAACTGGCCGCCGCTCATTGACATGATCTTGGCCGCGCCGTTAATAATTTGGTCAATAGCTACTAACGAGAAGTTAAAAGTCATGAACTCGATAATAGGACGCAGGCCGTTCATTGCCGAACCTATACCTATACCGGCAAATCCTAATTCAGAGATCGGCGTATCTATAATACGTTTAGCGCCAAATTCATCAAGCATACCCTGGCTAACTTTGTAAGCACCGTTATATTCGGCAACCTCTTCGCCCATTAAGTATATTTTATCATCCTTGCGCATTTCTTCCTGCATGGCTTCCCTTAGCGCTTCCCTGAATTGTATTTCTCTCATTATATTTATTAAAATGAAGTTTTTTTGCGATGGCAAATATAAGCACTAATGTGTAAAATGCAATTGGCTATGTAATACTGATAAGTATTTATCTATTAATTGTTACATTAATTTAGCTAAACCTATTTAAATGAAATTTCCATCGTTAAAAAACTGGTCGAAAACGAGTGTAACAGCCCGTTATTTTCTTTCGAGGTATTAAAATTTATCTGAAAACTTCAATATCAATCCCGGGTCGGGTATATTTTGCAGGTATTTTTCTTTTTCGGAATACTTGCCTACGCCCGGATAATCGCCATAATTATTGCCAATATTCAACATTAATTGAAAGTGAAGGTGCGGAGGCCAGTTGCCATTTTCCTGCGCAGCGCCCAGCGTGGCTATTTGTTGATTCAAGTTGATGTGCTGCCCTGCTTCCAGTCCAGCCAGGCTCGTCCTGCTCAAATGCCCGTACAGGCTAAATAGAGTTAAACCATTCAAATTGTGCTGCAGGATAATAGTTGGACCATAATCGCCATGATTATTATTATCAGCAAAGCTATGCACCTCCCCGCCTAAAAACGCATAAATGGGCGTCCCTGCATCGCCCCAAATATCTACACCCAGGTGCAGCCGGCGGGGTTCATCTTCGGTATCAAACAAAGTACTGCGGGTGTAAATGGTACGGTGCTCCATGTAGCCGCCAATGCCGTAGCGGCATTGGTTATCGGCAAGCTTTTGGGTTATCCAGTTGCTGAAGGCTGCTGTGTCGGCAACCAGGTCGGCGGTTAATGCGGTATTGGCAGCTGTAAGGTCAAGTGGGTAAAGCCGGTCATGCGCAGGGTTATAATCAACCACTTTACCTATCTCTGGCTTGTGGGTTTTTATATAAGCTGCTAATGCTGCGGTAGCATCCATAAAAGCTTAGTTATCTTCGGTATCCGGCTGGCGCTCTTCCTTACTTATTTTGTCAAATATTTTATCCATACGTTCAACGTATTCGCTGGTATCGTCAATAAAAAATTCAAGTTGTGGAATTACCCTTACCTGGTCTTTAATGCGGGCACCCAGTTTGTACCTTATTTCTGACGCATGCGATTTTATGGTTTGCAGCGATAACTGGTTATTGGTATTATTAAAAAAGCTCAAAAATACACGGGCTATAGCCAAATCGGGTGTTACCCTAACTTTAGTAATTGTAACCATTGTATGTGGCAGATAATTCATACCCTCACGCTGAAATATAGCTGCCAGATCCTGTTGGATTACTCCGGCAAACTTTTGTTGACGTTTTGATTCCATAGTAATTATTAACGCCGGTTAGGCAAATGAGTTTGTTTTATTTATGAAAGGCAATTTATAAAGCTACTGAATTGAAAACGCCCTGCAAATTGTATTTATAATTTATGTTGTTTTGGTGACGGTACTAAACCGGTTTCCTATCCTTTTATAATAGTTTTTATTCTTCAATCTATTTACAAGTCCTGCTTTATTTCATCCAGTCTTTTAACGCTTAGCCTTGCGCTAATGCCCGATGCTATAACCGCAATTGCAATAACGGTTAAAAATACCAGCCCAAAATCACTAATATTAAATGCAACCGGGTAGGCATCCAATACAGAGGTTTTGGAGCCCATTTTTATAAGGTTGAACTGTTGCTGTATCAGGCAAATTATAAAACCTAACACAATGCCAATTATGCAGCCTACAAGAGATATCATCATTCCCTCAAAAAAGAAGATACCCTGTATAAGTTGTTTGTTGGCGCCCAGGCTTGTTAGTATAGCTATATCTTGTCGTTTATCCATTACCAGCATGGTTAATGAGCCTATAATATTAAATATGGCTATAATCATTACAAAAACCAGGATCATGAAAATAGACCAGCGTTCGTAATTAATGGTTTTATATAGCTCGGTATTCTGCTCCTTCCGGTTTTTTACCACGAAGTTGCCGCCGACCTTTTCTGTAATCTCATCCTGCATTTCGCTGAGATCAGTCCCAGGCTTAAAATTAATTTCGAGAGATGATACCTTATTTGGCTCTTCGAGCAAATCGCGGGTAAACTCTATTGGTGTAATAATGATATCATCAAAATCCTGCTGTATGGCAAACACACCCGACGGCATAATTGAGCGAAACACAAAATCATTCATTGGGTTTGTTGAATTGCCTGCTGTGCGCTTTGGCGAAAATATTTGCAATGAAGTAAATTGGTTCTTTAAGCTTACACCCAGGCTACCCTGTATGGTGTAGCCTATTACACCATAAAAATTATTGTTGCTATCCTTAAGGGTGAAAGAGCCTGTTTGTATGGTGCTATCTAACTGCTTACCCTTTAAAAAATCATCGCTTACGCCTTTAACCGTGCCAATAAAAGTTCTGTTACCATATTGTATAAGGGCCTTTTCTTCTAATACTTGTGTGTATGATACTATGCTTTTATCTTTTTTTAAGGCATTAAAATAAGGCGTGCCAGGATAAAAGGTTTTGCCTCGAGCCGGTTCTATTTTAAGTTCAGGTGTGAAATTGCTGTATAATGAAAGGATAACTTTTTCTAACCCGTTAAATACCGACAGGATAATGATAAGAGCCGCACTGCCAACCAAAACACCAAGCATAGATATACCTGATATAATGTTGATGGCGTGCGTCTGTTTTTTACTGAACAGATACCTTTTAGCTATGTAGATAGATGTATTCAACCAGGGTTATTGTTAACGGATGCGTTTATAACTTATAAATACGGATTATGTTGTTTTTCATAACCGATGGTTGTTTCGGGGCCGTGACCGGGATATACTGTACAATCATCAGGTAGCAAAAAAAGTTTTTCTTTAATGTTCTGTATCAGCAAGTTGTAGTTGCCTCCCGGCAAATCAGTGCGGCCAATGCTGCTCCTGAATAATACATCACCGCCAACAAGCAAGTTGGCATCCTTATCATAAAAGCATAAGTGCGCAGGCGAATGCCCCGGTGCAAATATTAATTGTAACTCCGTATTCCCAAAGCTAATGGTGCCGGTTTCAGGCAAGTACTCATCTGGCAGCGGCGAAGGCTCATATCTAAAGCCCATTGCCGGCGCATAAGCAATAACGGCTTCTAATACCTCACTTTCGCCAATGTGGAACTTTGGTTTTAAGCCGTACTGGTCAAAAACAAACTTGTTGCCCAGCACGTGGTCAACATGGCAATGGGTGTTAAGGAGTAAAACAGGCTTAAGATTATTGGTCTTAATGAAATTTACTACCGTATTTTGTTCGGTAGCGGTGTACATGCCGGGGTCAATAATTACGCACTCTAAACTATCATCATACAAAATGTAGGTGTTCTCCTGGTATGGGTTATTTACAAATGATTGAATACTGGCCATGGGTGCAAAAGTAGGGTATTAGGCTGAAAGCAAAAAGCTGAAAGCCGAAAGCATTTTTTGTTTGCGATATATAGCTTTGAGCTTTTAACTTTCTGCTCTTAGCATTACTTCCACCTTAATGTTTTTATCAACACATCAACATCTTTTTTAAGGAAGGTAAGTACCGGTTGGATGGAGTCGAGACGAGGCTCAGAGTTAAAATACAGGGCGCCACGCAGATAATGGCGGGTGCTATCTGTTAAATAAAATTGTGCCCATGAAGCAGCATTGCCATCAATAGTATAATAAATACCGTAAACGTTCCTATCCGGATAAGTAATAACGCCTTCATCTATTGATGTTGCTTTAACCGTATGCTTAAAGCTCAATTTGTGGGCATCCTCAATCAGCTCATTAAATTCTTTCTTTGATAAGATGGGTTCATAAGTTAAATGCAGTGTTGCATTAAATTGAGGATATTGCAAATTTACCCAGCACGGTTTTGCCTTTGCAGACCTGTCTGGCTCAAAGTGCGCATATTTAGGATACTCAAATGTAAAAGGACAGCCTTCCGTGTAAGGCTGGTAGGCCTTTTCAGGGAAAACTATCCGATAAAAGCCACGCGGCTTAGGGGAATAGTCTGGGTTACCACCACATGCGGTAACAAATAGTACTGTTATTAAAACGGCTAAAACTTTCACAACTGTTATTCTATTGAGTTCCATATTTCCCAGGCTTTTTCAGCCTGTAAAACTAACATTTCATATCCATTTTTAGTAGTGGCCCTGCGCTCTGCGCCTTTTTGTAAAAATAAGGTTAGCGGAGGGTTATATATTAAGTCGAACAATAAATGGCTGCTGGTTATAGCCTCATACGGTATTGACGGGCACTCATCCACATTTGGATATGTACCAATAGGCGTTGTATTTATAATCAGTTTGTAATCGGCAATGTGTTTATCGGTCAGGTCTGTAAATAACAAATTGCCTGGTTTGGGTTTACGGGTAACGCATATATAACTAATGCCTTTGTTTTCCAGCACACATTTAACTGCCTTTGCTGCTCCGCCATCGCCCAGTATCAACGCCTTATCATGGTCGCTGGTTAAGAGCGGACTAATTGATCCATCAAAGCCATTTATATCTGTATTGTATCCTTCCAGCCTAAAGTCATGCCCCTTAATACCAACCTCGCCAGAGAATGCCGCTGATACAGGGCTTTCTGAAATTACTTTTATACAGTTAACTGCTCCGGCATTCTTGGCATTATTCTCAATCCAATCCAGATATTGTAAAACATTTACTTTATGCGGAATTGTAACATTTAAACCACAAAGGTTTGGGTTGGCACGCAGCAGTACCGGCAGGTCGTCAATATTTTCCAGCGAATATAATTCATAGAAGGAGTCGGTGATTTTTTCGGTTACAAACTTTTCGGTAAAATACTTCTTTGAAAATGAGTGCGAAAGCGGATAGCCGATAAGCCCGTACTGTTTCATATGGTATGCGTTATTAAATTACTACAGCAGCGTTTTATAAACTGTTTTACAGTAACGGTAATATTAGCAACAATGTGCGGCGATTTATAATTTATTTAATAATTAGCAAATACTGCTTTTTGCAGGGTTTAGGTTTGTGATCAGGGAATTACTTAGTAGCTTCAAATTTTACAACAAGGTGCCAGCGCTTTTCGCTTTCAACCAGTTTAAACATTGGCTCGGCAGAATCATTGAACTCGCACCTGCGAATGTTGGTAAACCCTGCATCGCGCAATTCTTTTTCGGTTGATTCCCAATCCCAAAGCCATAAATGCTCCAGGTAACCAAATAGATGTTTTGTTACTGCCTTAAAGCTACGCGGCCTAACCTCAACACCCATCATCATTCTTTTTATAAGCCTTATGGATGCTTCAGGGTCGCGTTTTTCATCTTTATCAGTAATATAGTCACGAACCAAAGTTTCCAGATCAGGCATTATAATTCTGAATATACCACCAGGTTTAAGCATTTTGTAGGTGTTACGTAATGCTATCCTGAAATGCTCAAGAGACATATGCTCTAATACATGTGAGCAATAAACACCATCTGCAGAATTGTCTTTAATGCCCGGCAGTCCTTTTGTAATATCACCATACTTTACGTTTTTATCAAACACCTGCCCCATGCTTTTTTTGAGTAAGAAACCAATTACAGGAGTGTTTTGAATTACAAGAGTAGGCGATACATCAAAGTTTTTCCATTCAGGAGGTGCTGCTTGTCCACAACCGTAATGGACATATAGTTTATTTTCAGACATTATATAATGGATTTTTAAATTAAAAGGGTATTGATTGCCGTTAAAATTAAACAAAGTATAACTAAGTTTAAAGTTTGAAGGGCATTAATTTATAAATGGAAACATGTTTTATAAAGTACTGATAGGATATAAAATAATTAATGGTTGTAATTGCTATCTTGCAATAGGTTTTCAGCAGTTTAAACTTAATGTTTTTTGTAGGTAATATATTATCTATTAATGTATTATCCTTTTTTGATTTATGCTATTCAATTCAATAAATTTTGTACTTTTTTACATAGTTATTTCAACTTTACGGCTGCCAACAGGCTCGTCATTCCATACTTTTCAGGCAATGAGCTATATTAGTGACGTATACTGCGGGCACCAGGTACGGTTATGTTTATAATAAATGCAAACAACTCATTATGTTAAACAATAGGAATATATTGTGCATTAGCGGCACTGAGTGGCATGGCAACTACATTAAGTCTGTAGTTGAATTAATGAAAGTGTTTTCTGTTACTAATAAGATACTATTTGTTGATAATGCAAACACTTACAAAGATGCTTTACTGGGTGTAAAAAATAAAGCCGCGGTAGATTTTAAACAAGTATTTGGTTTAAAATCAAACCTTAAAGAGATACCTACTGATAATGGCGGTATTGTTTACTTATTAACCCCCCCTTTGGCTTTCCCGGTAAGTTTTTTACCCAGCGGATTTGTTTATAATATAATGTTAAGATATAATGCCTGGTTGTTGCGTAAGGCAATAAAAAGAACTTTGCGACAACTGAACATGAACCATGAGCTTATTAATTTCACTTCATTTAACCCGGCAATGGGTGTAATAAATGGCCATAAGTTTGGTGAACGATCATTAATATACCATTGCTATGATGAAATTAAAGGGGCAGCCATTTGGCTAAGAAAGCATGGTGAGCGCATGGAGAAGGCGTTTTTAGCTATTGCTGATGCAGTTATTGTAACCTCAAAAGGGTTATATGATAGCAAAAATCATTATGCTAAAAGATGTTTTATTGTAAAAAATGCTGTTAAGGCCGAGCTTTTTAAGCAAGGATTAAATAAGGATATAAATACAGACAAGCAGGTTGTTGGTTTTGTAGGTACTATAGATGACCGGATGAATTATGATGTGGTTACTTACCTAATAGAGAGCTTACCAAATGCCGAATTTGTATTTGTTGGCCGTACACTGAATAAAGAACGCGCAAAACTATTAAAGAGTTATCCAAACGTTACATTTGTTGGGCCCAAAAAACCCGAAGAGCTGCCTTTGCATCTCAAAACCTTTTCAGTGGCTATAATTCCGTATGTGAATGATGAATTAACAAGTGGTATATACCCAATGAAGATAAACGAATATCTGGCTGGAGGGTTGCCTGTAATTAGCACCAGGTTTGGTGATATGACAGATTTTGAAGCAATAATTAAAATAGCTGATAATAAGGAAGCTTTTTTAGAAAATGTTATTACCGAAATAAGTAGTAATTCGCCCGAAAAGCAGCAAGCCCGCATTAAGGTAGCCGAAGGAAACACCTGGGTGAAACGGGCCGAAGAATTGTCTTCAGCCATTGAGCAGGTGGAACGAGAATTGTATCCGGATAAAATTTCTGCATTGTAGTTATCACTCGTTTGTTTTGAGTTTAACTGGAATCCAGATCTCCTCTTTCGATTCTGCCTCGTTCGGTTTATATCTTTCGCCCATAACGGCAAAGTGCGGTCTGTTATCCAACAAATATTCCGAGGATTGTGGCAACCAGCTGGTGAAGATATAGCTGTAAGTTTTTGCCCCTTCGCTCGCCGGGCCTTTATGTACAAACACCGCGTATAATCCCTTTGGAAAAATTAAGCTTTTCATTCCTACAGGAATGTTGGTAATATCTGTCACCTCAATTGCCGCCCATTTTTCAAACTCGTTTGCAGGATCGTAGTTGGTAAAGAATTGCGGCGGGTAAACTTCGGCAGAATATCGGTCGGTGCCGATGTTGTTTTTTATTTCATCTCGGCGGGGCATAAAGTTTTGCCACAATTCTTTTGTACGGTTATTCAGGAATGACATGCAAAGGTGCTGGCCTATTAATTTCTTTTCTGGAAGATTTTCAATTCTGGGTTGCATGAGAGGCCTTTGCTGTCTACAAATAAGTTACCCCATCAAATATTGATCGGGTATAGTAAATTGGTTTAAAGGGTTTATCATCAACAAACTCACAGGCTGCTTTAACGTTGGTACAAAACACATCGCCAAAAATACTGGCTATTGCAGCATCGGCAGCATCTCGGCCGGTAGCTATTTTAACCAATCCGTTTAGTGGAATAAGCCTGGTGGCATCAAACAAAACCCAATCGCCGCCTAAGTACGCTTCAAAACAAGCATGAAAATCGGGCGGGTTTAATTGGTAAGCATACCCGGTAAAATACCGTGCGGGTATGGTAAGTGCACGGCAAAGGGCAATACCCAAATGCGCAAAATCCCGGCATACACCCGCTTGCTGTGTAACAGTATCATAAGCCGATGTTTCTGAATTGGTAAAGCCGCTTAAATACTCCACATTCTTATGTATCCAGTCTGTAACGGCAAAAACCTGCTCAAATGATGTGCTGATGCGGCCAAAGGTGTTGTTTGCCAAACGATATAACTTGTCTGACTGGCAATAACGACTGGGGTTTAAGTAGGTTAATACTGAAGGATCAAATTTGCTAACGGGTATCTCCTCCACATTGGAGTGATCTTTTACCTCATAGTAATTATCAACTATTGCTTCATACTTTATGTTGATGATACCGGTATCGGGGATGTCTAATCTAACAAAACGGTTCTCGCCGTTTACGGCGGTTAGTTCCTCTACTTTAAGATAAGGCTCAATGCTTAGTGTTTCGGCAAGTACAGTTTGGTGGACAGTTCTTAGTGCATGTACATTTAATATTAACGTGCTTGGCGCTTTCACTTCATAGTCTAACTCCGCCGATACCTTAAATTTCATTCTTTCACTTTGGTAATTTGTCAAATGCTTTATCCATCCATTCGCCAGGTATATTCAGTAAGGCATCTTTTAGTTCATTATCCCATTGTGCCGATATATCTGCCATATCTCTTTGTGTATAACGCTGCTCTACTAACTGAAAGGAGCCTTTTTTGTATAGTACCACATCAATAGGGAAATCAACATTATTGCTGCTTACCCGTGTTGAATCAAAAGAAAGGAACCCAGCTTTTAAGGCCAGTTTCATATCTGAATCCTCTTCCAGCGTACGGTTAAGAATTGCCTTGCCATGCCCCGAGTTGCCTATTACTACAAAGGGCGCACCCAGTCCCAGTTCTACCCAGTTCCCTTCGGGGTAAAGCAAAAATAGCTTGTGCTCCTCGTCGTCCTTAAGCTGCCCGCCAATAATTGTGTTCAGGTCAAACCTAAAGCCGGCTTTTTCTAAGGTTGCCCTGTCCTCTTCAGCTACACGCCTTACCTGCTTGCCAAACGCGTTTACTGCCTGGTAAAGTTTGTTAAACTCAGATGTTTCCAGTATTTCATCAAAATAAACAATGGCCTTATCCCTTACAGATCGCAACCCGCTTGTCATGATAAACATAGAGGAGTTTTCTTTTTGCAGGATACTGATTTTCTTTTTTATAGCAATATCTGTCCCTGTAGTAACACGGGTATCAGAAATGGCTATTAAGCCCTCTTTTACTTTAATTCCTAAACAGTAAGTCATTTTCTTAAGTGTAAAAACCGTTATTGCTGCTGCTGTTGTTGCTGCTGCACAATCTCCATATACCTTGCATAACTGTTTCGCGAAGCAGTTGTTTCGGTTTTGGGTAACGTTGATGCGGTAAATATATCTTTTTCTTCGGGTAAGTGGTTGTCTTCGTAACCAACAGATACTGATACCTCCAGCTTATGGTTTGCAGAACCTTTGTACACACCCTTAACCGGTGAGCAGTCAGAAAAATTGCGGCCAACAGCTAATCTAACGTGCATTTCATTGGCAATACAATTATTGGTAGGATCTATTCCTAACCAGCCATACCCCGGTATGTAAGCTTCTGCCCATGCATGAGTGGCACCTTCACCTCTCATGCCGTCGCGGTTAGGGCAAATATATCCGCTTACATACCGGGCCGGAATACCCACCAGGCGCAGCATCACCATTAACAGGTGAGCAAAATCCTGGCAAACACCGGCTTTTATTTTCCAGATCTCATCAAGGGTAGTTTCAACGGTGGTTACACCTTTTATGTATTCAAAATTTTTGTATACATACTGGCAAAATTTAAGGGCGGTATGATATGGCGTGTCTTCTGTTTTGCGCTCGTTCTCAACAACGGGCTGCAATTCGCTTAATCCTTCAAAATATTCTTGTTTTAAAAAGTCAATGTAGGGGACTATATACCTAAGGTTAAACAGTTCGTTCCATTGCTCTGATGCAAACATATTATCAACAGGCAGCGCACGGGCATGGGTATTTACTAATAATTGCGAATTAATAATGAGTTGGTTATGCGGTTCGGTATTGGTAAAGCTACCCACCTCGTTGCCATAATAATCAACATAAGTATCCACCTGCGGGTTGCCCGTTATAACCAGGTCATGCTTAATAACGTCCTGGTAAATGTCAACAATAGGAAACAGTATGATATTATTGGCGCTATCGCGAACAAAGTTATCATACGAGTATTTGGTGATATGTTGTATTTTAAATTCTGGCATTGTTTTAATTTTTTTGATCAGGAATTAGCAAAATAATATTCATTAAGTGCATTACCTATTTGGTACAGATCTTCTTTTACACGTATAAGGTACTGGTGTAACCCCTCCTGACTTATGCTTTTTACCGAACTGTATTTAATACTGCTTTGCAGCCTGCCAATATGAAAAGATATTTCCCGGTAATCATTCACGTTACTATTATTCTTTAGCCTGTCAAAATATCGCTGAATACTATTTACAGAGTAAATAACAGACCTGGGAAAATCATTATTTAAGATAATAAGCTCCAGTACATTCTGCGCCTCCAAACCGCCGCGATAGGTTTTTTGGTAAAGCTCGTACCCGCCTATAGACATAAGCAGATGTTTCCAGTAAGTAATATCTGTAAGTAGGTTAGGGTTATTATTTAACGGGCCATATTTTACATCTAAAATGTCTATTGATTGGATAGCGCGCTCCAGGTATTTGCCAATATTCATAAAGCTGCGGCCCTGGCCACGCTCCATTGTTATTTCGGCAGTACCATAATAAAGCATAACCTGTTTTATCAGAACATCCAGCACTCCTATAGGGTCGTCTTTTTTAAGGCCTGCTGCTATTTTGGGCTCTTTAACGGTATGGTAGTACTCATTCAGGCACTGCCATAAATCTTTAGGAATATGCTCCTGTACACTCCGGGCATTTTCACGTGCCAGGGTTATAATATTTAATATTGAGTTATGGTTATCCTTATCAGTAACCATGTACTTTAATACGGCACGGCTATCATTTCCCAGCTTCTCCATCAGTTCTCCATCAGGGCCCGAAAAAATACGGATAACAGGTTCCCAGGTAAATCCTGCTACCGAATCTTGCGATGAAGCATAATTTATCTTTAACATTCTTAAAATACCGTCGCTACGCTCAATATACCGGCTTAACCAATAAAAACTTGCTGCTACCCTGCTTAACATATATATCTTTTATTTCGAATATCGAAAGTTCGATTTCGAATTTTTTCCTGTCTCTTTGTTCTTTGCTCTTAATCTTATCAAGCGAGTACCCAAGTATCTTTACTGCCGCCGCCTTGTGAGCTATTTACTACCAGTGAGCCTTCTTTTAGCGCTACACGGGTTAAGCCACCGGGTACAATTTCAATGCCGTCCGGTCCGCACAAGGCATATGGGCGCAGGTCAATACGCCTTGGTTGCAATGCCCCGCCTATATAACATGGTGCTGCCGATAAACTGATGGTTGGCTGTGCAATAAAGTTCCTCGGATCTTTTAATATTTCCAGTTTGTATTTTTCAATTTCTTCTTCTGTAGCGGCATGCCCCATTAACATGCCATAGCCGCCACTTTCGTTAGTTTTTTTAACCACCATTGTGTTAATGTTTTTGAACACATGGTCGCGTTCATCCTTATTGCTCAGGCGGTGCGTAGGTACATTTTTTAACAAGGGCTCTTCGTTAAGGTAGTACTTGATCATATCAGGTACATAAATATAGGTAGCCTTGTCATCAGCCACTCCGTTGCCTACGGCATTAACAATAGCCACATTGCCTTTGCGGTAAGCGCCCATTAAACCAGCTACTCCTAATACACTGTTAGGGTTAAACACCAGCGGATCTAAAAACTCATCATCAACACGGCGGTAAATAACATCAACCTGCTGTAGGCCGGTAGTAGTTTTCATGTAAACCTTGTGGTTATTCACTACCAGATCGCGGCCCTCAACCAGTTCCACACCCATTAAACGGGCAAGCGTAGTATGCTCAAAGTAAGCAGAATTATATATACCCGGACTAAGTAACACAATAGTTGGGTTGCTAATTTGCCTCGGTGATAATGATAACAGGTTTTTATATAAAATAGAAGGATATTCCGTAACACTTCTTACGCCGCAGTTTGGCAGCAAATCAGGAAACAACCGTTTGGTTATTTCTCTGTTCTCCAGCATATAGCTTACACCCGATGGAGTACGCAGGTTATCTTCCAGCACATAAAAAGTTCCGTCATGGTCGCGTATAAGGTCAATGCCGGCTATATGAACGTATATGTCATAAGGCACATTTAGCTGGTACATTTCACGCAGGAAATGCGGACAAGAATATATAATATCAATAGGAACAATTCCGTCTTTAACAATAAACTGGTTGTGGTATATATCTTTTAAAAAAAGATTAAGTGCGGTGAGCCTTTGTTTAATGCCTTTTTCAATAATACACCATTCATCTGATGTTATAACACGTGGAATTATATCAAAAGGAAATATTTTTTCAATTCCTTCGCCGCTATTATACACTGTAAAAGTAATTCCCTGGGTCATGAATAAATTTTTCGCCAATTCCTCTTTTTTCCCCAGGTCATCTGGCGATTCCTGCGCTAAATATTCAATTACTTTCTTATAATGATGGCGAACGATGCTATTCTCGCTGTACATTTCGTCCCATACGCCGTTTATTAGATTGTATTTTTCAAAATGCTGCGATTGATACATAAAAACTATCCTGATTAATATATAAAAAAAATCAAATCTTATTAGATAGATATCTAAAGTGGTTAAAAGGTATTTAAAATAATGATTTTTTGGTAAATTATGAAAAAAATTAGGTAAATAATACAAAGATTGCATTAAATAAATAATGTAATCTTCATTTATCAATAAATTTTCTTCAGAAGTTGCCGGTAATTATCTTTTGACAAAAAAATAGCCCTTGATACTTGATAAACAAGTGTGTGCGCAGTGTGTTTTGGATGGCGGATTTTATTTTAAGAATAAACAAGAACCCCGTAATAAATAAAAATTCCGCCGTTGAGGGTGAGGGGACATTATTGCAAAAAAATAGCGATGGATATAAGCCCATCGCTATATAATATAAAATATATAATAAGAATGCTTATAATCAGATCCTTTTATGCTCATCATACCCTTTTGACTCCATTGCTTTTGCAATGTTTACAATTGCTTTGGCGTAAAGAAGAGGGTTACTGCTGCTGCTGATAACTATAGCTCCATTTGTACGTGTTGCTTTATCAAGCTCTGCTGATACTACATCTGATAATACAATGTTTAAATGCAGGTGTAGTTTAGCTGTAAAGTCTGTAGTCGAGCTTACTGTAATATCTGTTGCCTGAGCCTTAAATGTAGCATCTTCATTAAAATCAAACTCAATAGGTATTATTGCACCGCCTGCAGTGGTAAAAGTTCCTTTTAACTTTACAGGGATATCGGCAGTAGTTGATTTTGTAAATACAGCCCTTACTTCAATTTCTTTATAAGTACCGGTATCAATAGACGCGCTTATTAAGCTTGGCGTTATAGCAAACAGATCAACATTTGATAGGTTTTTTGATTCGATCTCAATTTGTTTTCCACTCTTTTTAGCTTCTAATTTAAATTTACTGATATTGACAATGCCCGATGTCCAGGTGATGCTGCCTGCTGTTGCTGTTGTTGTGCTTGTTGCAATAATTCCTCCGCCATTCTTGGTTACAGAAACTGGCTGTATAGGGTTATCTGCACTTAAAGCAAATGAAACTTGTGAGTTTGAACCACTTGATGTGTCCTTTTTACATGATACCATTACCATGCTTACCATAATTACAGGAAAGCAGATCATTAAAATTGTTTTTTTCATATTTGTCGAGTTTGGTTTATTATTGTTTAATACGCTTGAATGGCTTACAGGGTTGCTTATATTTTCATAAATCTCGTATGGAAATAACTGAATACCAAAAATGAAGCTATATTTTTGAAGGTAAACAAAGCATTTATGAAACTACGTGAGCAAACCATAAACAACTACATTAACGCCTACAACAATTTTGATGTTAATAGAATGATAGCCGATATGGATCCATCAATAAAATTTGAGAACGTAAGTAATACCGAGGTAAACATGACCCTAAACGGCTTACCTGCATTTATAGAACAAGCAGAACAGGCTAAAGCCATGTTTATAAGCAGGCAGCAAACTATAAAAAGTTTTAAGCATACAGCCAATCAAACTGAAATTGATATAGCTTATCATGCTGTTTTAGCTATTGACCTGCCAAATGGAATGAAGACAGGTGATGAGCTTAACCTTACCGGGAAATCAATATTTAAATTTTGGGGTGATAAGATCACTGAACTAACTGATATCAGTTGATATCAGTGATCTTGCTATTTAGATGTTGTATTAAGCTTTACTTGCCAAATACATAATTAACAGAAAGTAATAACGAGTGGGCAAAACTTAAATTAAAGCTATTGTTAGTCCCTTCTGTAGTGCCATTAGTGTTTTGATGCGAATAACTTAAATTACCCATTGTTGCTGCAAGTCCTAATTTTTTTACAGGATAATAAACAAAATCTATCCCTACACCGCCTGTATAAACATTACTGTTTGTGTTATAATTATACTGGCTATTGCTGTAAGTGTTAGATTGGTTATATCGTTGATAAGCAAAATACGGGCCTGTACGTATCCCAATCTTATTATCATACAAAAAATACTTTCTTAAATTAATAGAGCTGAAAAAGCTTTTGCCTGTTTGACCTTGTGAAGAGATAGCACTGTTTTCAATTTTATAACTGCTATATGAATAGCCTACTGCTAAGCCAACATCCAATTTATCTGCAATAAAATAACTGTAACTGGGAGAAATACTATAATTTTTTTGTTTTCCTGTAGTCTCGGGGTCGTAATTGTTAGTGTTGTAGTTAAAATCTCTGGCATTAAGATTGTTTGTGGATAAGCCAAAGTTTAAGCCTAAACTTTGATTGCCTTTTTCGGTTTGGGCTTGAGCTGCATTAATTGCAAAAATTGATACGAATACCAATACGAGTTTTTTGTACATAACTGTTAATAAGGTTTAATAATTGTTAAAAATTGCGATTATGACAGTATTTAACGCAGTTAGTTTAACCACTATAAAGGCGGTGCATGACTTTTAAACTAAGGTGCTAGTTATGTGCGAGTTAAAGTTCAATCTTTTATTGTAAATAGGTGCTAAATTATATATGTCTCAACTCCGGTGTTGAGATAGGTTTTGTACTTGAACAATTTGTTGAATGATTGTGGCTAAAAATATAAGTTCATTAATTTTACCGTGAATTGGGTATGATTCACTTACCTTGGGAAATATTTTTTCAGATAACCAATCAACAAAACGGGCTTTTATTACATATGGAAATACAAAATTGCAGGATCTGCGGCGACACATTCAGTTCGAAATTTGTTTTTAGAGAAATGATGTTTGGCATGAGAAATGAGTTTGATTATGGCGAGTGTTCAAACTGCGGCTGTATACAAATATTAGAAGTGCCGCATGATATAGAAAAATATTACCCTGATTACTACGTGTCATTTACGCAGGAAGTACCCGAATTAAAAAGGTTGCCATTTTTAAAGCGAATAGTGAATGCCCAGAGGATATTAAGGAAATATAAAAATCATGAGAACTCTACCCTGGGACTTTTAAGGCCAATTGCTTTAATGCCTGACGCGACAATACTTGATATTGGATGTGGAAGGGGGGCTTTAATATGTAAATTGTTTAATCTGGGGTTTAAACATGTTACCGGCGTTGATAAATTTATTGGCCAGCCGATTGATTATGGGCATAATGTAAAAGTACTTAAAAAGGAGTTGTCAGAATTAAGATCGGATGCTTACGATTTATTAATAATGCACCACGTGTTAGAACATGTAGATAACCAGGTTGACGAATTAAAAGAATGTTTTAGATTATTAAAAAAAGGCGGGGTGCTTTTAGTATGCATACCAATTATAGGTACTGCCTGGGATATTTATAAAGAGAATTGGGTACAGTTAGATGCTCCAAGGCATTTTGTGCTGCATACTATAAAAAGCATCAATATTTTAGCAGAAAAAACAGGGTTTAAAATAGGTCATACCATTTTTGATTCAAACGCATTTCAGTTTTGGGGAAGCGAGTTATACAAAAAAGATATTCCGTTAACTTTACCAGATACCCATGAGTGGTATCCTGCAGAACGTGGATTTACAGCAGAACAATTGTCAAAATTTGATGAAGAAGCGCGGGTTTTAAATGAAAATAATAAGGGAGATGCTGCAAGGTTTTATTTATATAAAGAATAACCACTCTCCATCCTTAAATAATATAACCTAAGGAGCATTTACATACAAATAACTTACCAGCCTATTAAATTTAATAGGCTGGTAAGTTATCATACAATATTGCATATTATGGTTGCCCGCTACCTCCGGCGGCACCATATACTTGTCCTGTTGAAAAGCTGGCATCGTTGGCTGCGAGCTGTACATAAATTGAACCAAGTTCTGCCGGCTGGCCCGGCCTGCCCATAGGCGTTTGGCCTCCAAAGTTTTTAAGTTTTTCCTGAGTAGCCCCACCGCTTACTTGCAACGGCGTCCAGATTGGCCCCGGCGCTACACCGTTAACCCGTATGCCCTTTGGTCCGAGTTGCTTTGCTAAAGACTTAACGTAGTTGGTTGTAGCCGCTTTAGTTTGTGCATAGTCGTATAAATCTCCTGATGGGTCATAGGCTTGCTTAGATGTGGTTCCAATTATTACTGACCCTGGTTGTAAGTGCGGCAGGGCAGCTTTGATAATCCAGAATGGCGCATAAATGTTTGTCTTCATGGTCCAGTCAAATTGCTCTGTTGATATATCAAGGATAGAAGGGTGTGTTTGTTGCCTGGCCGCGTTATTAACCAGTATATCAAGGCTTCCAAGGCCGCGCACAGCCTCTGCTACCAAGCGCTGGCAAAATGCTTCATCCCGTAAATCTCCGGGAATAGCTACTGCCTTGCGCCCTTCTGCCTTAATCAGCGCAATTACTTCACGAGCATCAGGCTCTTCAGCTGGCAGGTAATTGATAGCTACATCTGCCCCTTCACGCGCATAAGCTATCGCAGCGGCTCGACCCATGCCGGAATCGCCTCCTGTAATCAAAGCCCTCCTGCCTTTTAAACGGCCAGATCCTTTATAACTGGTTTCGCCATGATCAGGACGAGGATCCATTTGGCCGGCTAAACCAGGCCACGATTGAGATTGGCCTTTAAATGGGGGTTTTGGGAACTTGGTAGTAGGGTCTTGCAGATCCTGTGGCGATGACAGTTCAGTGTGCAATGCTCCGGTAGTAGCAAAGGCAGGTGCAACCGTTGCCGCAGCTATAGTGGCACCTAATCCGCTTAGAACTCTCCGCCTGCTGATTTTATTTTCTTCATTCATAACAATTAAAACTTTTATTTTCTTGCTTTTTAAATAACCCGTTTCTAAATAATTGGTTTTAATTGATAATTAAATAAATTTCTACAATTGATGGCATATATGATATGCATCACAACAAGTGTTAAACTATGATGCCCGTAACTACTACTACTAAAACCAATAATTTTTTAATAATAAATTTGCGCAACTCATTAGTTGCGATTATATTTGCAATCAAACGGTTGCAAATATGAGACGAGACGTATTCCAGGCAATTGCCGACCCCACCCGCAGAGCTATTTTAAGTTTATTAGCCTTACACGCAATGACGCCTAATGCCATTGCTGAACATTTTGATAGTAGCAGGCAAGCCATTTCCAAACACATTAAAATACTTACCGAATGCCAGTTGGTAAAGCAGGAGCAAAGTGGCAGGGAGATACATTATCATTTCAACGCTCAAAAAATGAAAGAAGTGGATACCTGGATGGAACAATTCCGTGCCGTATGGGAAGATCGCTTTAACCAATTGGATGATTTGCTAAAGAACCATAAATAAAAAAATCATGATAACTAAAAGAGAAACCGTCTTTTCAAAAGACCTCGAAAACAAAAGACTTATCGTTGTAAGAGCATTTGATGCGCCATTAGAACGAGTGTGGCAAGCCTGGACAGAAAGTGAAATACTTGACCAATGGTGGGCACCTAAACCTTACAAGGCAGAAACAAAAGCAATGGATTTTAAAGAAGGGGGTTTTTGGTTGTACTGTATGGTAGGGCCCGAAGATTACAGGGCATGGTGTATAGAAAACTATAAGATAATTGAACTCCTTAAACGCATTACCAATACGGTTGCATTTTGCGATGAGCAAGGCAATCAAAACCTTGATTTTCCTGTGATGAACTGGGATAAGGGATTTAAGACAACCGGTAACGATACTACGGTAAATATTGAGATCACTTTTGATAAGGAAGCTGATATGGAAACAATCATAAAAATGGGCTTCCAGGAAGGCTTTACAGCCGGTTTGGATAACCTTGATGATTATTTAAGCACAAAATAAAGCCTGTATGTATAGGCGTTATCGCTGTATCACTAAATTATAAAACCGCATATCAAAGCCTCTAATCCAAAAATTAGGGGCTTTTTATTTTACCCGGGCAAAACAAAAGTTATTTATGCGAAAGTTGCCAGTAACCATGCTGTGCAAATTGTGTAAATATAGTATACAAAATTTAATAAAACATTCGCAAAAGAACATAACATACATGTTTTTAATTAATTAATTAGCTATATTAGAGCGTCTTAAGTGGGTATGTGCCAAATTAACCATCTTATTTTAATAGAGTAAATATGAAAACAAACTGGTCTTTAAATTCAGTAGTGTTGGCATTGGTGCTGGTTATAGGCGCGGTTTCTTGTTGGGAGATTTTCATCCGGAACAAAGGAATAAAACCTGACTTTGATGACGGGCCGGAATTATGGGCAGATAAACGTGGTATGGTTTATCAACCATCAAATAAAGCAACAGTTTTTATAGGCTCTTCGCGTATTAAGTATGATCTGGATATTGCTACATGGCAAAGCATCACTGGCACCAATGCCGTACAATTGGCATTGGTTGGTTCATCGCCACGTACCATGCTGAAAGATCTGGCCAATGACCCTAATTTTAAAGGAAATTTGTTAGTAGATGTTACCGAAGTGCTTTTTTTCAAACAGTCGCCGTGGGTATCGCAAACACCGAATGAGGCGATCAATTACTATAGCAAACGTACTCCCGCTCAAAAAGCAAGCTTCGAATTAGACAAAGTGCTTGAGCCCAGGCTCGCTATGCTGAATAGGGATTTTTACTCTCTTAACGGCTTGTTAGATCATCTGTATATACCTAATAGGACAGGAGTGGTTACCCGGCCTGACTTTCCTCTTGGTTTTGGAGAAACGCTTTATAGCAGGCAAACAAAAATGACCGATGACTTTTTAAGCGATATTAACCGGATAAATAAAGTAAGAGGAATATGGGGATCCTTATCAAAATTTGACCCTACACCCCCCGTTACCGGTAAAGCGCTGGATTCTATTTTATCATCTGTAAAACACGATGTTGACCAGATAAGAGCCAGGGGTGGCAAGGTTGTGTTTTTACGGACCCCATCAAGCGGGCCTTTTTTAATTGGCGAAAACAGGGGCTATCCGAGGGATAAATATTGGGACAAATTATTGGCTGTTACCCAATGCAAGGGCATACATTTTAACGATTATGCTGCTTTAAATAAATTGATGTGCCCGGAGTTTTCTCATTTAAACCCGCATGATGCTGTAATATATACAAAGAATATTATTGATATTCTTAAAAAGGAAACCGACTGGAAATTGTAATTCCTACCCTGTAAAATATTAGTTAAAATATAAACCCATTGTACCATGGTTTTTAATTCCTACACCTTCATTGCGTTTTTCATAATAATGCTTATACTGCATAATCTGCCATTTCCATGGAAGGTTAAAAAAATTAACCTGCTATTGGCAAGTTATATATTTTATGCTGCCTGGAATCCGCCTTTTATTCTGCTTCTTTGGCTTTCAACTGTAGTAGATTTCTTTGTTGGGAAGGCATTGTATGTACAAACTAATAAGCATAAACGATGGGTGCTATTAGTAGTTAGCCTTATTGGTAACCTGGGCATGTTGTGTTTTTTTAAATACGGAAGCTTCTTGCTGGAGAATTTTGTAGTTATAAGTAATGCATTGGGAATTGACTATCACCCGGCTAAACCAAACATTATTTTACCTGCAGGTATTTCATTTTATACATTTACTACGCTTTGCTATACAATAGATATGTATAAGAGGAAAAGTAAGCCGGTTAAATCTTTACTTGATTTTTCTTTATTCGTTACCTTTTTCCCACATCTGGTTGCCGGCCCAATTGTTCGCCCGCCGCAATTAGTGCCGCAATTTGAATCGCCCCGCAAAGCCAGTAAGCAACAATTGGCAAATGGCCTGCTATTATTAACTCTTGGCTTGTTTATGAAGGTTGTATTGGCAGATACGCTCCTGTCCGCAACGGCCGATGCTGTATTTGGTTATAACGGTAAATTGGGTGCCCTTGATGCCTGGGCAGGCGTACTTGCATTTTCTGGTCAGATATTTTTTGATTTTGCCGGATACTCTACAGCAGCAATAGGTGTAGCTTTATGTCTTGGATTTGTGTTGCCTCAAAACTTTTTATATCCCTATGCCGCTATTGGATTTTCTGATTTTTGGCGCAGGTGGCATATCACATTATCATCATGGCTGCGCGATTACCTTTACATACCTTTAGGCGGCAACCGTGAAGGGAATTTTAAAACCTATATAAATATTATGATAACAATGCTAATAGGTGGCTTGTGGCATGGTGCTAATTGGACTTTTGTGGCTTGGGGAGGCTTGCATGGTTTATATTTATGTGCCGAAAAAGCTATGGAGTATAAAAGGCCTAAGGCATTACCTTTAATTGACGGTACTCCTGAGCCAGTAATTTCTACAGCTGCAATAATTCCAGAGTTGCCTGTTAAAAAGCTTAATGGTGATTTTTTAAAAGCATTACTCACATTTTTGCTTATTTGTATCACCTGGGTATTTTTCCGTTCGGCTACCTTTGCAGGTGCATGGCAATTACTGGGAGCAATGTCTGCCAGGCATGGGGCAACTCTTCCTTTATTAACTACCATAGCTATTATTAAAGTAGGAATAGTAGTTTCACTAATGCTGATTTTTCATTGGATAATGCGTGACACCACCGTTTTAAAAGTTGCAGGAAAAATACCTGCATGGGGTGTTGGTGTTATTTGGTCGTTTATGCTCATATTGATTATTTTAAGTCAGGAATCAAGTAAATCCTTTATATATTTTCAATTTTAGTTGTGGTAGAAAGTTATACCAAAAAGACAGTTGCCGACTAACCTGCACAATGATGAATGTTACAAGTCTTTTGGTTAATATTTATTAAGGAACAAGGCATGAAGATATTATTAAGAAACAAATAAGCTAACTAATTATACGCTATCCTATCCTTGTTATTCATACCTTGCAGGTAATGACGGATTATATTACACTATTTATAGATTGGGTTATTAACCTGGGTGAAAAGCACGAAGTTGACCCCCTGCTTCTTGGCAGCCTTTATTTGATTAGCAAACTGTGTTTTTTTTCTTTTCTTGGCTGGGTGCTTAAGAATTTAAGAGCGAAAAAAGCAATCCTCATACCAATACTATTTGCAGCTGTTAGTTTTAGCTTGCCCTATCTTTACCTGGTGATTGCGGGGCGCAACATTTCAATCTGGGTTTATATATTTATTTGCCTAATGTTTATTTATGGAGGATTCTCCATCTGGAAAAAGATCACATCAAAGCCTGTTCCGCTTAACACTTAATCAGATGACTTTGTTGGGCACTTAATTGCACCAAACTTGAACCGTCTATTAGGAAGATATAAACCATAGTTAACATTTTGATTTAAAAAATTCACCACAATTTAGCTGATAATCAGAATAATAAACTCAAAAGAATGGTTAATTGACTTTGTAACAATCCCAAAGTGCAATTGTCATAAGTTAAGTTAATAAACCAAAAAATGGACTCAAATCATGCTGTTGAAACTTCGCCGCAAGTGTATGCAAGAATTGGTGGACTAATATATCTGATTGTCATTATCGGCGGCATATTTGCCGAATTAGTGGTTCGCGGTCAGCTGGTTGTGCATGGTGACGCTGCAGCTACTGCACACAACATTGTGACGCATGAGTTGCTTTATCGGGCGGGCTTCGCGGTCGAGATCTTTTACTGTGCATGCAATATACCGTTGATACTCATCTTTTATAACTTATTCAAAGTAGTGAACAGAAACATCACTTTGATGGTAGTGTTTTTCAGTATTGTAGGGACTGCCGTAGAGGCCGTAAGTTTGCTCGCGCATTACGCACCCTTAATTTTCTTGGGAAAGGGTCATCAATTGAGCGCGTTTACACCAGAACAGTTACAGGGATGGGCTTACCTGTCTCTCCGGCTTTTTGAATATGGCTTTTGCATTGCCCTGGTATTTTTTGGCTTGTATTGTCTTGTAATGGGGTATCTCATCTTCTGTTCTACTTTTCTTCCCCGAATAATAGGCGCACTGCTGGCCATACAGGGGCTGTGCTACATCATTAACAGTTTCGCCAACTTTCTGTCGCCGGCATTTGCAGCGCTTTTCTTTCCTGTTTTAATGGTTTCAGGCCTGGGAGAAATATCTTTTTGCCTGTGGCTGCTGGTGAAGGGCGTAAACGTAACTAAATGGAATAAACAAGCAGGCATAGTGTCGGTTAGCGGTGCCGCGGCCAAAATTTAAGAATTGCAACTGATGCCATTATAAATGGAATACCTGCGTTTATTAATTAAACGATATACCTGGTTTTGCTGGCGGGGAATAAACTGTTACAGTTACAGGAGTTCGGGCGCTCGTACAGCCACTAATTGTTGTTTGTACATAATAAGTATGAGTGCCTGTAGCTGTAAAAACAGGTGTTATATAGCTGGGATTTGTAGAAAGTAAAAGTCCATTAGTAGCTGCATCATACCATTGATATTGATATGGCCCCCCCGAGGCTGTTGCATTAACTGTTGCGGTACTTCCGGTGCAAGCGCTTACAGGTGGTGCCGTTGGTGCTACCGGATTAACAGCTGTAACGGTAGTTGATGCAGTAACCGGCCCACAACTGGCAGTTTGATCATTAACCGAGACCGAATAAGATCCTGCGCTGCTAACGGTGATAAAAGGAGTTGTAGCGCCGTTACTCCATGAATAACTATACGGCGGATTGCCCCCGGTAGGATTGGCCGTTAATGTAACGGTACCGCCGGGACAAAGTATGGGATTGGTTGGTGTTATGGCAACAGTAAGCGGCGGAAAAGTATACACTCTTATTATACTACTGGCTGTCATATTACAAACGGAGCTTTGGGCCCGGGTCCCGCTTACTTGATAGTCAATATAAGGCGGAGCGCCGGATAGTGGCTTAACATTTATACTTGCAACACCCGAAGTTGAGCTTAAATAGCCATTATAGGAGCCGGCAGGGGCAGTTGCAGTAGCAATAGATGTCCATGTAATTGTGGATGGTATAAGACCGCTGACGCTCATTGTGCCTGTACAGCCCTGTCTTAAATTAAGATTACCAGAGGTTGTAATACCCGCTAATGCAGTAATAGTATAGTTTGCAGCATTGTTACCCGGTTTACAAAAGGAAACTTTAATAGTGCTGCCTAATCCCGATATACATGCAGGTGTACCAGTTGGGATTAATGGCCCGCAATTAATCGTATAATCACCGGAACCTGTGACTTGATCAACATCAAAATTAATCACATCTGTACCAGGATTGATTTTGACTAAAAAACTGACGCAGTTTGTGCCCACGCAGCAATCTCCATTCCTTGTAGCATTTATAGTTACAGAAGCACTTGGCTGCGTAGAAAGATCAACTATAAGAGGGGTAGCACAAGATTGTGCATGACTTTGGTAATTTAGCCCGAGCAACAGACATGAAATTATGCAAGCTCGTGTGTACCAATCAAACATCCATCTTTTTACGAAGCAAGATTGAGAAAGTTTCAATGGGTCAATTATTGAACAATTTTTTTTAGCAGGGAATCAAAATTTTGAATCTAACCGGCTTTTCTAAATTTTAATCAAGGTTAAAAATAACAATTAACTTGATTATTATACAAATCGGATATTTATTTAATTTCCTTGCGGCAAGAGTCTACATAAGAAGTAGTCAGCTCATCTCAATTCGAAACCCTCAATTAAAATTATCTTTTCCACCGAATTATTTTTCATTTCGATAAAATTTAAGCGCATCGGATCATTTTTATAACCCTCAAAATCAGCTTTGCTGCCAAAGGTTACTAAATGGATCTCATAGGGCAATTCAAGGCTGCTTTCAACAAATGCACTTTTATCGGGCCTGATGCGATAAACAAGGTTTCCATCGTGTCCCTTCAACAGAGGTAACACTTTTTCCTCGAAAGCATGGAATTCTTGTTCGCATCCCGGTTTTATAAAAATAAGTTGCGTGTAATAAATCATATTGGTCATGATAATGAAGTTGGATGGTAATTAACTTATATGCAATTGTTTAGAATATATATATCAGCCCGTGGTTGGTGTTGTCACCGCACCATACTTCCCAATTTCTTGGATTAGCGCACTCCCAAAGTTCGTTTTAAGCGAGTTGATCTGATTTTTATAAGGTACTGTTTGCAATTCCATGGCAGGCTACTAACATCTTCGTTACTAAGGCTAACTGATTAATTAGTTAACTTAACGTTATAAAGTTAATTTAAACTTCATTATATTCCCATACTTAAATCTTCTTTACAATTACTATATATTAGCATGAGACATCATGGTAAAATTATCGAATATGTTGTTCGTAAAAAAGGCTATAATATTAGAGACCTCGCTAAGGCATTAAATATAAGCCGAAGAACGTTATACAATTTGTTCAATCAACCGATACTTGATTTCCAGGTAATATCTCAAATAGGAGAAATTATCAGACATGATTTTTCAGTTGAGTTCCCAGAGCTTTTTGAACCAATTTGAGACTGGATCAATCACAATTAAGTCAGGCTGGCCATGTTCTTCAATTATTTGCCCTTCTGAGATCCTATAAATTTAGCCTGTGGTGTTATCACCCACCACTAACATACAGCTTTTCTCAAACGCAAAAAAGCCTCTCAGATTTCTCTAAGGGCTTTTCATTACTTGAGGTAACGGGAGCAGGACTATTATCGAACCGCTTAATGCATGACTTGCAAATATTCGCTAACATTTAATAGTTGGTTCAACCGGCGAGTTGGCTGCTATTTTGTGAAAATGTTATGTTTACTTTATCACCTCACCCATCAAAATGACAGGACTGATATTGGTGTAATTTGAAAAATCCGCACGAATGGCGTCTATATGCGGCCCGATAGCCGCTTGATAATCGCTTAGGCTTTTTACATAAAATATACCAATAGCCATAAAAGGCAGTGGTTGGTTAGGAATGCCACTGGCAAGCCCTTTTTCAATGGTGTATTTAATCAAATTTGATCCTAAAAACCCTGCTACCATAGGCATGTGCTTAGTTTCATAATACTCCATATTAAAGGTTTTACCTTCGGCATAAGGGTACATGATGGATATTTTAATTAAGCCTCTTTCAACAACAGCCATGTTCTGCTTTTCTTGGCTAAACGCAGCAAAACAAGTGGTTAAAAGGAAAAATGATAAAATTAGCCTTATTTTCATAATAGGTTTACTTAATTGATAAAGTGTTCAATTTTAATACATTACACAAATATTAAAATATTACCTCTATTCACAAAACGTAATGCTGACTAAAATTTAAAGTTTTTACACCATCGTTCTTTGCCCTTGGTGGTGTTTTCACTATAACTGCGATAGTCACTACTTCACATGGCTATTTGCCTTGCTGCTTAAAGTTTACAATTTCTTCAAATAGGAATGCCGACAGATTGCATACACAACATATAACAAAAAAGCCTCAAGTCTTTCGACTTGAGGCTTTTTGTTTTCTTCAGGTAGCGGGAACAGGACTCGAACCTATGACCTTCGGGTTATGAGCCCGACGAGCTACCAACTGCTCCATCCCGCACTATGTTTGGTATATGATATAACGGCCATAACCTCCGTTATTTTGTCCCGCTTGCCGGGAACATAAGGTGCAAAATTGATTTGATCACCACTGTTTAGAAATCAAAAGCCTCAAATCTTTCGACTTGAGGCTTTCTCTTCAGGTAGCGGGAGCAGGACTCGAACCTACGACCTTCGGGTTATGAGCCCGACGAGCTACCAACTGCTCCATCCCGCACTATTTTTGTTGTATTCATAACGGGCATAACTCCGAAATGTTTGTTCCAATTGTCAAAAAAGCAATTTGCAATCCCTTTTAATTGGACTGCAAAGATATAATTCGTTTCTTTGCAGTCCAAATAATATTT